>NZ_CM001974.1:1249249-1282867 GCF_000406105.1 Dickeya chrysanthemi NCPPB 402
GCGAATCGCCTGACGGTGTGGCAGCTCGGTGAGCAAGTGCTTACCGCCCGTGAAACGGTAACGTTGCCGGGAACCGCGCCCTTTTCACTGGCGCTGCTGGCCGGGGGGCATTCGTTGCTGGTGAAATCCGCCGACGGACGCGTCAGCCAGTGGTTCGACACCCCGACGACGGCGGGGCCGCGCCTGAATGAAATTCGTACCTTCCCCACCGTGGGGCGACAACTGCAACTGGTGACCGAACCGCGTCGTCGTGTGTTTGCCACCCTTGACCCGCAAGGCCATTTCTCGCTGTTCGCCAGTAAACAATCCGGCGAGCTGATGAGCGCTTTGCTGGCGCCGCCCGTCGGCAAGGCGGCGTTTTCCCCTCGAGGGCGGGCGCTGTTGCTGGAAACGGCTACCGGCTGGCAACCCTATCAACTGGATAATGCTTACCCGGATATCGGCTGGCGTGGGCTATGGCAAAAACTCTGGTATGAAAGCTACCCCGAGCCGGATTATGTCTGGCAGCCGACCGCTGCCGATGATAGCTATCAGGCTAAATTCAGTTTGATTCCGTTGTTGAGCGGCACCTTCAAAGCGGCGCTGTATGCCATGCTGTTCGCCGCGCCGCTGGCGCTGGCGGCGGCGATGTATACCGCCTGTTTCATGACGCCGGCGTTGCGACGTTGGATTAAACCTGCGATGGAAATCATGGGCGCGCTGCCGACGGTGGTGATTGGGCTCATCGCTGCGTTATGGCTGGCACCCCACATGGCGACCTATCTGGCCGCCATTCTGTTGTTGCCGCCGTTATGGGGCGCGGCGGTGTTGGGCTGTGGCTGGTTGCTGGAACAGTTGCCTGCCCGCTGGCGACGCGGCGTGTTGGCCGGGTGGGATGCATTGTTGTTGATACCGGCGATGTTATTAACGCTGGCGCTGGCGTGCTGGTTAGGGCCATGGCTGGAGTTACGTTTGCTGGGGCAGCCGCTCTGGCAGTGGATGGGTGACCATTTCAGCCAACGTAATACGCTGGTGGCAGGGGTGGCGTTGGGGTTTGCCTTGATCCCGCTGATTTTTTCGCTGGCGGAGGATGCCTTGTTTAGCGTGCCGCCGCGTTTGAGCCAAGGCTCGCTGGCGCTGGGGGCGACCGCGTGGCAAACGTTATGGCGGGTGGTGCTGCCATCGGCCAGCTCCGGCATTTTTGCTGCTTGATGCTCAGTTTTGGCCGCGCGGTGGGGGAAACCATGATCGTGCTGATGGCGACGGGTAATACGCCGGTGATGGACAACAGCCTGTTTCAGGGATTGCGATCGCTGGCGGCCAACATCGCGATTGAAATGCCGGAAGCGGCGATGTCCAGCGCGCACTATCGGGTGTTGTTTTTAGCCGCGCTGGTCCTGTTTCTCTTTACTTTCGTGGTCAATTCGCTGGCGGAGGTGATTCGCCAGCGCCTGCGTCGCCGCTATCGTGATGAGGGAGAATTGTCATGAGGCGCTGGTTCAGTACCGGAACGCCCTGGGTATGGCTAACGGCGTCTGCGATTACGTTCAGTTTGATCGCCATCGTCGCCGTATTTGTGCTGCTGATCGGGCAGAGTGCGCGCTATCTGTGGCCGCAATCGGTATGGCTGTTTAGTCTGCAGGATGCGCAGGGTAATACGCGACAGTTGATCGGCGAACGTTATGATGAGCAGTCGCTAACCCGGCAACAGTTAACGGATGCCGGTATCGTCAATGCGCCCGAGAGCGGGGCGACCCGTTATCTGCTGAAAACCGGGTGGCGAGAGGTAGACGGGCAAAGCTTCCAGACGCTGCTGTCCCTGTCGGTGGCCGACGCCAGCCGGCCGGCGAATATGCTGGCGGTGCGCCGCACCACCAACGGTATGGCCTATGGCTATCTCGACGGGATGACCGAAGATGGGCAGCCATTGGTGTCCGATAACCTGTCGTCGACGTTGCAACAACGTATTGCGCTGGTTCAACAGTTGATGAAGCGTGCTCAGTCCCTGCGTTTGGGCGAAATGAACCGGATTAATCAGCAGTTCGACGCGTTGCGGTTGCAGGAAGAGAAACTGCGCCGGGAAAACCGGTTGGGTGATCAGGCACAGGCGCGCCTTAAAGCTGAACGCACGGAGCTGGAGCGCCATTTCAACGAGCTTAACCAGCAACTGATAGCGCTCAATGCCGATATCAATCGCTCGGCGGTATGGGTGCGCGATGCACAAGGGCAGCGGCATACCATTCCGATCAGGATGATCGACCGGGCGTGGTACCCGAATGCGATGACGCTGGCCGAGAAAGCGCAGCAAACAGTGCGGGTGCTGGGCGCCATGCTAACCCGGTTCGAGCCGGACGACAGTAGTCCCGGTCAGCTCTTTCCGGCGATTTTCGGCACCGTGCTGTTGGTGATTCTGATGTCGGTTATCGTGATGCCGCTGGGGGTAGTAGCGGCGGTTTATTTGCACGAATACGCCGACAACAACAGCCTGACCCGCTGGGTGCGGGTTGCCGTGGCGAATCTGGCTGGCGTACCGTCGATCGTCTACGGCGTATTTGGGCTGGGCTTTTTTGTTTATCTGGTCGGCGGCACGCTGGACCACCTGTTTTACGCCGAGTCACTGCCTAACCCGACCTTTGGTACGCCGGGGTTGCTGTGGGCCTCGCTGACGTTGGCGCTGTTGACGCTGCCGGTGGTTATCGTCTCTACCGAAGAAGGATTGTCGCGAATCCCGGTATCGGTGCGCCATGGATCGCTGGCGTTGGGGGCCACCCGGGCGGAAACCCTGTGGCGCGTGGTGTTGCCGATGGCGGTGCCGGCGATGATGACCGGGCTGATTCTGGCGGTGGCGCGGGCAGCGGGGGAAACCGCGCCGCTCATGCTGGTGGGCGTGGTGAAATCGGTGCCGGCGTTGCCGGTGGATGAGATCTTCCCTTATTTGCACCTGGAACGGAAATTCATGCATCTGGGGTTCCAGATTTACGATTTGGCGTTCCAAAGCCCGGATGTGGAAGCGGCGCGCCCGCTGGTGTATACCACCGCATTGTTGCTGGTGTTCATTGTGGTGGCGCTGAATCTGGCGGCAATCGGCATTCGCCATGTATTACGTGAAAAATACCGAATGATGTCACTCTGAGTGGCGGGAGAATAGTAATGGGCATGCCTAAACCGCTGGAGAGACTCCCCGTGATGGACGTCCACCGGTTAACCGATGAACAAACGGCGTTGTCGGCAGAGGGACTGAATCTGTATTACGGCGACAAGCACGCACTGTGCGATATTTCGCTGCGTATTCCGAAAAACCGTGTGACGGCGCTGATTGGGCCATCCGGTTGCGGCAAGTCTACCTTGTTGCGTTGCTTTAACCGCATGAACGATCTGATGGAGCATTGCCGTATTGAAGGCGATCTCTGTCTGCAGGGCATGAACATCCACGATCCGTCGCTGGATGTCTCGACGCTGCGTCGTCGGGTCGGCATGGTGTTCCAGCGGCCTAATCCGTTTCCGAAATCCATTTATGAGAATGTGATTTACGGCCTGCGTTTGCAAGGCATGAAAGACCGGCGTCAACTGGACGAGGCGGTGGAAAGCGCGCTGCGGGCCGCCGCGTTGTGGCATGAAGTGAAAGATAGGCTAGGCGACAGCGCGCTGACGTTGTCCAGCGGCCAACAACAACGGCTGGTCATCGCCCGAGCCATCGCCATCGAACCGGAAGTGTTATTGCTGGATGAACCGACTTCGGCGCTTGATCCGATTTCAACGCTGGTGATCGAAGAGCTGATCGGCGCGCTGAAGCGCCGTTTCACGCTGGTATTAGTGACGCATAACATGCAGCAGGCGGCGCGGGTATCGGATTACACGGCGTTTATCCATCATGGCCGGTTGATCGAATACAGCGAGACGGATGCGTTGTTTACCGCTCCGGCAGAACGTCGCACCGAGGATTATATTACCGGTCGTTTTGGCTAGAGGTTGCCACCACCGCGGTGTTTGCGTTGCATTCCACAAGGTAGGGTTGTTTCCATACTTTTTTCTTATGAAAAATTGACCTGCGTCGAGAAACTGACGTTTAGTTGCCAGCTCCGCGCTGTGATTGCATGGTGTGATGATAAACTGCGCGCAATTTAGCGTAGGGGCAAATAGCGGCATTATGAGATTCGGTACCATGAGCGAAGGTGAAATCATCACCGAGCTTTGTCGGCGTATAAAAGACGCGCGTATTCAGCAGCGATTATCCCAGGTGGATCTGGCCGAACGGGCCGGCCTCGGCATCGCTACCATCAAACGGGCGGAGATGGGGGAATCGATCACTCTGAGCAGCCTGCTGGCGATTCTGCGCGGGTTGAATCGTCTGCATCAATTGGAAGGCGTGCTATTTGATACCGAAGTTGAGAATTTCAATGCGCGACTTAATGGCGGGCAATCCCGTACGCCGTTACGCATTCGTAAGAAAAATACCGACGCGCCGGCTCCCGTCGCCGCAGTGGAATCGATGCCTAAGCCTGTCGCCAGCGCACTTGACTGGTATGTTTCCGCGGCTGAAAACAATTTAATTTGGTCCTGGCCGGACAACGAAAAAAAACCTTCCTGAAAGAAGACGCCGGACTGATGCGTTGACATCAACCCGGCGTATTTTTGTCGCCAGCTTTGCCGCTCAGAGCGCTCGCCGTCAGGCGATTGCGGTTTTACCCGCAGCGGTTTACTCGCATTGCACCACTTTGATCGCCAGACCGCCCCGGGAGGTTTCGCGGTATTTGGCGTTCATGTCTTTGCCGGTTTCATACATGGTTTCAATCACTTTATCCAGCGAGACGCGGGGTTCGCTGGCGCGGCGAATCGCCATACGGGCGGCGTTGATCGCTTTGACGGAGGCGATGGCGTTACGCTCGATGCAAGGCACCTGAACCTGACCGGCCACCGGGTCGCAGGTCAAACCGAGGTTGTGTTCCATACCGATTTCAGCGGCGATACACACCTGCTCCGGATTCGCGCCCAGCAGCTCTGCCAGACCGGCCGCCGCCATTGAGCAGGCGACGCCGACTTCACCCTGGCAACCCACTTCCGCACCGGAAATCGACGCGTTCATTTTGAACAGAATGCCGATGGCGCCGGCGGCCAGGAAATAGCGCAGGCAGGTGTCCGGCGTGACCGGCTGAATAAAGCGGTCGTAGTAGGCCAACACGGCAGGAATAATGCCGCAGGCGCCGTTGGTCGGTGCGGTGACCACCCGGCCGCCGGCGGCGTTTTCTTCCGATACCGCCATGGCGAACATGTTGACCCAATCCATGGCATCCATCGGATCGTTGGAAAAACGCCCGTTGGTGAACAACAGCCGGTGTAACGCTGAGGCGCGACGTGGTACGCGTAGCGGGCCGGGCAGCACGCCTTCGGTGTTCATACCGCGATGAATGGCGTTCTGCATGGTTTGCCAGACGCTGGCGAAATAGGCTTCCAGCGCGTCGCGGCCGTGCATGGCGATTTCGTTTTTCATCACCACTGCCGACAGCGACAGGCAGTTATCGTGGCAGTGCTGCAACAGTTGGCGGGCGGAATAGAACGGCCAGGGCGCGCGCTCTTCCTGGGTATTCGGCTGACCGAAGTGCTCTTGATCGACCACGAAACCGCCGCCGATCGAATAGTAGGTTTTGCTGTACAGCACCTTCTGTCCGGCGTCGAGCGCGCGGATCGTCATGCCGTTTTCGTGTAGCGGCAGGTTTTCCGGCTGGAAACGCAGTGCGCTCTCCAGCGGGAAATTGACTGCATAGCGCCCATTGAGCAACGGCAGACGACCGCTGTGTTGTACTTGTTGAATAAAAGCCGGGATCGCGTCGATATCCACGCTATCCGGCAGGTTGCCCGCCAGTCCCATGATGATGGCGATATCGGTGTGGTGGCCCTTGCCGGTCAGAGCCAGCGAGCCATAAACATCAACGATAATGGCGTCAACCGATGAAATCAGAGACTGGTTAACCAGATCGTCGGTGAACATGTTGCCAGCTTTCATCGGACCAACGGTATGCGAACTGGAAGGGCCGATACCAATTTTGAAAATATCAAATACGCTGACCATAGGGGGTTCCTTTCAGCTGACGCAGGCAGCAGCACCGCCTGCGTCGGGAGGGACAGAGGGGTAACAATTACTCGAACAGGGTGTAGACGATCGCGGTGATGGCGATCAGGCCCAGCAGGGTGACGAACACATTGCTCAGTGCGCCGCTGTATTGACGCATGGCCGGTACTTTGTGGATCGCGTACATCGGCATCAGGAACAGCAAACAAGCGATGACCGGGCCGCCCAGTGTTTCAATCATGCCCAGAATGCTGGGGTTCAGGGTGGCGACCAGCCAGGTGGTGACCAGCATGAACAGCGCGGTGATACGGTTGAGTTTGGCGGTGGTGACGGTTTTGCCGCGGCTGCGCAGCATTTTTATCATCATGCCGTTCAGGCCTTCGCCGGCACCCAGGTAGTGACCCAGAAACGATTTGGAAATCGCGACAGTGGCGATGACTGGCGCCAGATAGCCCATGACCGGGTTATTAAAGTGGTTCGCCAGATAAGACAGGATGGAAATGTTCTGTGTTTTGGCTTCCATCAGGTCAGACGGGGAGAGCGCCAGCACGCAACTGAACACGAAGAACATGACGGTCAGCACCATCATGATGTGGCTGCAGGCCAGAATACGGGAACATTTTCTCTCTGCGTTATCACCGTATTCACGACGTTTCGCGACCGCAAAAGAGGAAATAATCGGCGAGTGGTTGAAAGAGAACACCATAACCGGGATCGCCAGCCACAGCGTTGCCAGCAGGCCATTGCCCGTGGTGCTGTTGGTCAGGGAAATATTATGGAAAACAGTGGTATTCCAGTGGGGAATTAAATACAGCGCCAGCATCATTAATACGGCGACGAACGGATAAACCAAGACGCTCATGGCTTTTACGATCATCGCTTCGCCGAAGCGGACAATAAACATCAGCCCCAGAATTAATACCAGCGACAGAATTGCTCGCGGCGGTGACGGTAAATGCAACTGGTGAGTAATAAAGCTGTCAACGGTATTGGTAATCGCAACGCTGTAAACCAGAAGAATCGGGTAAATAGCGAAAAAATAGAGCAGTGTGATTAATTTTCCTGCACCAACCCCAAAGTGTTCTTCTACCACTTCGGTAATATCTTCACCGCCTTTTTTACCGGATAAAACGAATCGGCATAATGCGCGGTGAGAAAAATAGGTCATCGGAAAAGCAATAATAGCCATGATAATCAACGGAATTAAACCGCCGATGCCGGCATTGATGGGTAAAAACAGCACGCCTGCGCCGATGGCGGTGCCGTACAGGCCCAGCATCCAGACGGTATCGCTTTTACGCCAGCCTGAAGCTTGCTCCAGTACCTGACTGCTGTCTTGAATTGTGCTCATACGTGTTTCTCCTTGGTGAACACAGAGTATAAAAAATACCGTACCGGCTGAGAGCCAATACAGAGAGAATTCGCAGGTGTCACACGAGACATCATGTGAATCGGGGTAATCTTTTTTGTGGCGGCATTCTATATCCTGACCGGTATGAAATAATAGTGAGGCGATCACACAAATGAACAGAGATCAATTATTTTAACTCTAATTAATTAAAAATAAAATATCAGTATTGATGCGTTAAATAATTTATTTCGGCAGGTATCTTTTTTGATGCGTTAATTGATTCGAATAGGTGAATAATAATGCGGAAATATTTTTCATTCTGGATGTTTGCGAGTGAAATAAATAACCGGCGCAAGGTGTTTATTTTATTCGCGTTGGAGATAATAAACTCAATCATCATAATGTCACGTAAAAATCTTACCGGGCGATGATATGCGGGTCATGACTGACCCGCATTACGCCGCTGTGTACTTAATCGACTAACCGTTGTTGTGCCCACGCCAGCCCGGAATGATAGGCATCCGGCAGCAGCGGCGCCAGGGCGTTCAGCGTCTGGCTCAACTGCGCATTATCCGGATGCGTAAGGTTCAGATGCCCCACCTTGCGGCCCGGGCGAACCTCTTTCTCATACCAGTGCAAATGCACCAGCGGTAGCGTCAGCCAGTCAATGTTCACATCCGTGCCGATCAGATTAACCATCACCGACACAGTGGCGACCACCGGCGACGGCAGCGGCAGATCAAGAATCGCACGCAAGTGCAATTCGAACTGACTGATGGAGGCGCCGTTTTGCGTCCAGTGCCCGCTGTTGTGTACGCGCGGCGCCAGTTCGTTGATCAACAGGCGGTCACCGACCACGAAACACTCCATCGCCATCACGCCTACGTAACCGAGGCGATGCATGATTGACGACAGCATCTGCTCCGCCTGTTGTTGCAGGTGAGGCTGTGGTTGCGGCAGCGCCACGCTGGTACGCAGGATGCCGTCTTCGTGCAGGTTGTGGGTCAGCGGGTAAAATACGCAGTCACCCTTCGTGCTGCGTGCGCCGACCAGCGATACTTCGCCGGAAAAAGCGATGCCTTGCTCGACAATGCATTCACCGTAGCATTCGGCCGGCAGGCTATGTTCTTCGCCGGGGCGGATACGCCATTGTCCGCGCCCATCGTAGCCGCCGACACGACGTTTAACGATCGCCAGTTCGCCCAGCGTTGCGAATACCGTCGGCCATTCCTGTGCCGAAGCCAGCAATTGCCAGGGGGCGGTCGCCAGACCCAGTTCATCCAGCAGTTGCTTTTGCGTAAAACGATCGGCCAGACGTGGGAAGATATCGCGGTTGACGAAAGCGGAATGCTGCGCCAGTTGGCGAGTCAGCGCCGTTTCCGGCCAACGTTCGATTTCGGCCGTGATAACGCTGTGCTGCACCGGTACGGATTCCGGCTCTGCATCCAGCCCGACCGGATAAACCGCGATGCCAAGCGGCTCGCCGGCCTGACGCAACATACGGCCTAACTGACCATTACCCAGTACGCAAACCGGTTTCATGCCTCTTCCCTCGGATCCGGATGGTTCAGTACGTCGTCAGTCTGTGCCTGACGCCAGGCCGCCAGACGCAACGCCAGCGCGCTGTCGTGGCGCGCCAGAATCTGTGCCGCCAGCAGCGCGGCGTTGGCCGCGCCCGCTTTGCCGATGGCCAGAGTACCGACGGGAATGCCGCGCGGCATCTGTACAATCGAATAGAGGCTGTCGACGCCGCTTAATGCCGCGCTCTGTACCGGAACACCCAGCACCGGCACCAGGGTTTTGGCCGCCAGCATCCCTGGCAGGTGAGCGGCGCCGCCCGCGCCGGCGATAATAACGTCAAAGCCATTCTGGTCCGCCTGTTCGGCGAAGCTGAACAGTTTATCCGGCGTGCGGTGCGCGGAGACGACTTCAACGTGATAAGGCAGATTCAGTGTAGTGAGGATCTCTGCAGCAAACTGCATGGTGGCCCAGTCACTCTTTGAACCCATGACAATAGCGATTTTCGCCGGGGCAGCGTTGGATGACATGCCTGTAATGCTCCTGTGGTTTGCATGACGGTGGTAAACCATGTCGATGATCGTGCATGACATGGATCGTACATGATGCGGTCATTGCGCGGTGCAACGGCGACCTGAAAACCGAGAGGCGCAGGTCGCGAGGGCGTAGAGCATACCATGAGCCAGAAGGGAGGAAAACGGTTGCGTAGCGATGAAATGGGCCATCGAGAGGGAAAATCAGTGTAAACGCGGCGTTACAATGGAAATGAAATCAGACGGGCATCGTCGGCGGTTACCCGCAGCAGCGATCCCTCCTGATGCCAGGCTCCCAACACCGCGCGTTCAGCCTGTACGTCGGCCTGATCGATCGTATGAATCGCCGGGCGGTGGGTGTGGCCGTGGATCATCAGCGTCGCCTGATGACGGCGTAACCGGGTAAGCACTTCATCGGCGTTAACGTCCATAATCGCCATGGATTTGTGCTGGTTGGCCTGCTGGCTGGCGGCGCGCATACGAGCGGCGATGCGCAAACGAAAAGACAACGGCAACCACAGGAAAAGCCGCTGGATGAGCGGGTGATGTACTTTGCGGCGAAAGTGCTGGTAGGCATGATCGTCGGTACAGAGTGTGTCGCCGTGCAGCAGCAACGTGCGTCGGCCGTAGAGGTCAATCACGGTTTCGGTGGCGAGCAACCGTAGGCCGCTCTGGCGTGCGAAACGTCGGCCCAGCAGAAAGTCGCGGTTGCCATGGGTGAAATAGCACGGCACGCCGCCGTCGGAAAGCGTTTTAAGCGCTTGCGCCACGATGCCGTGCAGCGGCGCCGGGTCGTCGTCGCCAATCCAGGCGTCGAACAGATCGCCAAGAATATAGAGTGCGTCGGCACCGGGAGCGTCTTCATGCAGAAAACGCAGAAAACCGGCGGTAATCGCCGGTTCCTGTTCACTCAAATGCAGATCGCTAATAAACAGCGTAGACATGTCGCAGACGTTACTCGCTAACGGTCACGCTGGTGACCACTACGTCTTCTTTCGGCACATCCTGATGCATACCGCTGCGACCAGTAGACACCGCTTTGATCTTGTCGACCACGTCCATGCCTTCCACCACTTCGGCGAACACACAATAACCCCAACCGTTCACCGTTTCAGATTTGAAGTTCAGGAAGTCGTTATCCACCACGTTGATGAAGAACTGGGCGGTCGCTGAATGCGGATCGTTAGTGCGAGCCATCGCCAGCGTGCCACGGTTATTGGTAAGACCGTTGTTCGCTTCGTTCTTGATCTGCGCGTTGGTGCTTTTCTGATTCATGCCGGGTTCGAAGCCGCCGCCTTGGATCATGAAGCCGTTGATCACACGGTGAAAAATCGTGTTGTCGTAAAAACCGCTGCGGCAGTAGTTCAGGAAGTTTTCCACGGTAACCGGCGCTTTTTCCGGGAAGGTATTGATGACGATGTCGCCGTGGTTGGTATGAAACGTAATCATAGATGAACCTTACTTAGCCATAATACACAGAATAATGAGTGATATTCACCGAGGCGCCAAGCCGCCAAGAGCGCTCTTATAACATAAGTGAATGGCTGAGTCAGCACAGGGTGAAGCCGTCGCTAAGATGAAGAAAGGGAATGAGAATCTATTTCAAATAAATTCATTAAATTGGATGTGTTTTTTTGAATTAATTTGAAATATATTTTTATTGCTCTAAATCAATAACTAGCATCATTTTGATATGTTTTTTACTTTATAAATTTATCCTTGTTATAGTTGATAGTCACTCTCGTTAACACGTTGCTCATTCGATAATCGTACAGGTAGGTAAATTATGTTGGGTATGTTGGACCGGATTAATCAGCTGTTAGACAAACCGGATTGCGGCAAGCTGATTTTACGACTGTCGTTCAGTATTTTGGTACTGTTCCACGGTGTTCATAAGTTGATCGCGGGTGTCGGTGGTATTCAGGGAATGCTGGCGGCTCATGGCTTGCCGGGCTTTATCGCCTACGGCGTGTTTATTGGCGAGGTGATTGCACCTGTGCTGATGATTCTGGGCATCCTGACTCGCCCTGCCGCGCTGTCTTTCGCCTTCACCATGATTGTGGCGTTCGCACTGGCGCATCCGGAAGCTATTTTCACCCTTGATAAAACCGGGGCATGGGGGATTGAGAACGTGGCGGTTTACTTCTTCGCCGGTATCGCTATTGCCCTGTTGGGCAGCGGTAAATACTCTGTGATGAGCAACCCGCGCTGGCGCTAAGTGCGGCATCGGTAGTCAATAGTTCGGTTGCGGTTAGCAGCGATACAAACCCGGCGATAACGCCGGGTTTGTGCGTTTTAAGCAGGATTAAGACGCGAAACCGCCGGAATGGCGAATATTGGGCTCACCCGCTTGCAATAGGTTAGGGTTCAGGTTTCAATACGCAGCTACGTCCGAAAACCGGATAAAAACCGACTTTATTACGCGTACCGCAGACAACGATGCACATCTCCTGCGAACACGTTATGTTGTGAACACCATGGAATGCCCTGATGCTAAAGATCTTTAATACCCTGAGTCGTCAAAAAGAGGAATTCAAACCCATCCACGCTGGCAAGGTTGGCATGTATGTGTGCGGGATAACCGTTTACGACCTGTGTCATATCGGTCATGGGCGTACTTTCGTGGCGTTTGACGTGGTGGCGCGTTACCTGCGTTATCTCGGGTATGACGTAAAATATGTCCGCAATATCACCGACATTGACGACAAGATCATCAAGCGTGCGACGGAGAACGGCGAAACTATCGAGCAACTCACCAACCGCATGATCGGTGAGATGAACACCGATTTTCAGGCGCTGAATATTCTGTCTCCGGACGAAGAGCCGCGGGCCACGCATTACATCGCGGAAATCATTGAGCTGGTTGAAAAATTGATCGCCCGTCGTCATGCCTACGTGGCGGATAACGGCGACGTGATGTTTTCGGTGGATACCGCACCGGGTTACGGCGTGCTGTCCCGTCAGGATCTGGAGCAACTGAAGGCCGGTGCACGGGTGGAAATCACCGAAGTGAAACGCAACCCGATGGATTTTGTGCTGTGGAAAATGTCCAAAGCGGGCGAGCCGAGCTGGCCGTCGCCGTGGGGCAATGGCCGTCCAGGCTGGCATATTGAGTGCTCGGCGATGAACTGCAAACAACTGGGTGAACATTTCGACATCCACGGCGGCGGTTCCGACCTGATGTTTCCGCACCACGAAAATGAAATTGCCCAGTCGACCTGCGCGCACGGCGGCGATTACGTGAATTACTGGATGCACTCCGGCATGGTGATGGTCGACCGGGAGAAGATGTCCAAGTCCCTGAATAATTTCTTTACCGTGCGCGATGTGTTGACTCACTACGATGCGGAGACCATTCGCTATTTTCTGATTTCCGGTCATTACCGCAGTCAACTGAACTACACGGAAGAGAACCTCAAGCAGGCGCGTGCCTCGCTGGAGCGCCTGTACACCGCGTTACGCGGCACCGATGCGTCTGCATCGGCGGCGGGCGGCGAGGCATTTGAACGCCGTTTCCGCGACGCGATGGATGACGATTTCAATACGCCGGAAGCTTACTCGGTGCTGTTCGACATGGCCCGCGAGGTTAACCGCCTGAAAGCGGAAGATGCGGCGGCAGCCGATGGTCTGGCGGCGATGTTACGCCAACTGGCCGGCGTGCTGGGGCTGCTGGAGTGCGATCCGGAGCTGTTTTTGCAAAGCGGCGCGCAGGCTGATGATGGCGAAGTGCAAGAAATTGAAGCGCTGATCAAACAGCGCAACGATGCCCGTCGGTCGAAGGACTGGGCGTTGGCGGATGCGGCGCGCAAC
This sequence comes from Dickeya chrysanthemi NCPPB 402, assembly GCF_000406105.1. NCBI lineage: Bacteria > Pseudomonadati > Pseudomonadota > Gammaproteobacteria > Enterobacterales > Pectobacteriaceae > Dickeya > Dickeya chrysanthemi. The sequence continues at coordinate 1,262,508 of NZ_CM001974.1, forward strand.
CGGCTGACGGAAATGGGCATCGTGCTGGAAGACGGCCCGCAGGGCACCACCTGGCGTCGTAAATAATCGCGACAGTCAGCAATGTTCTCGATAGTCATAATATACCCAAAATAATTCGAGTTGCAGGAAGGCGGCAAGAGAGAGAATCCCGATGAGCTTACTCAGGTAAGTGATTCGGGTGAACGAACGCAGCCAACGTACCTGCAACTTGAAGTATGACGGGTATAAAGGCCCAGTTTCCGGGCCTTCTTCGTTAGTGTGCCGTTATGGTAGCCGGCGGGTCACGCCTGAACGGTAACCGATTCGCCGCCAAAACTCACAACCTGACCGGCAACGATTTTGCAGCGTTTGCGGGTTTCGGTCTGGCCATCGACGGTGACGTCGCCGGCGGCAATCGCCTGTTTGGCGGCGGCGCCGCTTTCGCTCCAGCCTTGCAGTTTCAGCAAATCGCACAGTTCCACGTGCGGGTGTTTCTCCAGATGAAATACGTTCATGGTAGGTTATGCCTGTGCCGGAGTGTCGTGGTATTCCTCGCAAGCCTGCAAGGTGTTTTGAATAAGCGTTGCAACCGTCATCGGCCCCACGCCTCCTGGCACCGGCGTGATATACGCGGCGCGCTCTGCGGCTTCGTCGAACTTCACGTCGCCCACCACTTTGCCGTTTTCCAGCCGGTTGATGCCGACATCAATCACGATAGCGCCCGGTTTGATCCACTCGCCGGGAATAAAGCCCGGTTTGCCGACGGCGACCACCAGCAGGTCGGCGTGTTCGACGTGGTGGCGCAGATCTTTGGTGAAGCGATGGGTCACGGTGGTGGTGCATCCCGCCAGTAGCAGTTCCATGCTCATCGGACGGCCGACGATGTTGGACGCGCCGACAACGACGGCGTTGAGGCCAAACATATTGATGTTGTAACGCTCCAGCAGCGTGACGATGCCGCGTGGCGTGCAGGGGCGCAGCAACGGCGCGCGCTGGCACAGCCGACCGACGTTATACGGATGGAAGCCGTCTACGTCTTTGTCCGGTGCGATGCGTTCAATCACCTTGGTATTGTCGATGCCTGCCGGTAACGGCAACTGCACCAGAATGCCGTCGATAGCGGTATCGGCATTCAGTTCGTCGATCAACGCCAACAATTCCGGCTCGGTGGTGGTGGCCGGCAGGTCATAGGAGCGCGAAATGAACCCCACTTCTTCACAAACTTTGCGTTTGCTGGTGACATAAATTTGTGAAGCGGGGTTATCGCCCACCAATATGACTGCCAGTCCCGGCGCGCGTTTACCTTCAGCCAGCCGTTGCTTTACGCGCACGGCGACTTCGTCCTTCACCTGCTGCGCAATCGTTTTACCATCAATAATTTTTGCAACCATGTACAGAAAATCCATCATTTTCACTACGGGGGAATGCGCCTATTTTGGCAGAAGCGGCGCGGGCTGTCAGGCATTGTGTGGTGATTAATTGTGATGTGTGAGTAATCCGCAACGTTATCGTGTCAGTAAATGTGTGATTTAGCGGTTTCCCTTCGCAAGGTACGACTATAGTAAATCAGTAAGAACAAATAATTGTGGCGGCTTATCTCATTCTTATACCCCTTTAGGAGGAGTAAAGTTTCAATCCCTGGGGGCGATAGGATACTGATAAGTAGTCACTATATTGACTATTTCGCACGTGATTAAGCGGGCGCATTCTCTGGGGCCAAGCAAGGGGCTTATATGCTTCGATTATCCTCTCTTTCTATTCGTTACAAGTTTGCGTTGGCGTTAACGCCATTACTGATAGCACTACTGTGGTTTGCGACTAACGGCGTACTGGAGCGACGCCATACTGAGCAGGATATGGTGCAATTCGCACAGTTGTTGGCTCTGTCGCAGCAGGCAGGCAACGCTGCACATGCCCTGCAGCGCGAACGTGGTATGAGTTCAGGATATATCGGCAGTAAAGGGCAGAAATTCGCCGCGCAATTACGGGATCAACGGGGGGAAACCGATAAAGCTTTAGCGGCATTGTGGAAAAGCCAATCCTCGCTGACGTTATCCGGCGCTGTCGGTGGCATTGCGCAGCGCCTGAGCCGCTTGCAGGAGCGTTTACAGACATTGTCTTCGCTGCGTGCTCAGGTGGATGGTTTTTCGGTGCCGGCTTCACAAGCCGTCGGGTGGTACACCGCCAACGTCAGCGATCTGATCGCGTTGGTGGGGGAGATGAGCCATCTGGTGACTGACGGTGGCCTGGTGACTCGTGTGGCGGCCTATTACAACCTGTTAAATGCCAAAGAGCAGGCGGGCATTATGCGGGCGCTGTTGTCCGAAGTGTTTGCCGTTGATCGTTTCGCGCCCGGCCAGTACGAGCGTTTTAGTCAATTGGTCGGCATGGAAAACGCCTACACCAATGCGTTTAACCAGTTTGCCCAACCGGCGCTCAGGCAGCAATTGCAGGATTCGCTCAATGATGCAGCGGCGCAGACGGCGCTGAAAATGCGTGATACCGCGTTTAGCAAAGCGGCCAGCGGCGGATTCGGCATTGATGCTAACGACTGGTTCAGCCAGCAGACGCAGCGTATCGACAGGCTCAAAGTGGTTGAAGACGCGGCCTCCGCGGAATTGCTGGTGTGGGCGAATCGGTTGCAGTATCAGGCGCGGGTAAGCGGTTACGGTTATCTGGGCGGAACGGTGGTATCGCTAGCGCTAGCCTTGCTGCTGGCGATGCTGGTGGCGCGCAATGTATACCAGCAACTGACTTCCACCCTGAAAACCATTGATGACATGGGCAACGATCTGACCTGTCGGCTGGATGTACCGGGTAAAGACGAACTATCGCAGTTGAATCAGGCTTATAACCGGTCGCTGGAAAATATCGAGCAGGTGGTGAGCACCATTAAGCAAGGCGCAGAGCTGGTGGAGCGAGCCGGCACTGAAATTGCCCAGGGGAATCAGGATCTGGCGCAGCGGACCGACGAACAGGCGGCATCGCTGGTGGAAACCGCCAGCAGTATGGAGCAAATCACCATCGCGGTGAAACAGACGGCGGATTATGCCGACCAGGCCTCTGAGCTGATGAAAACCATGGAAGCACAAATCGCCGCGGCCGATCACGTCACCATGCAGGCTACTGAAGCGATGTCGCAAATCCGTCAGTCCAGCGAGCAGATGTCGCAGATCACGGCGGCTATTGACGCCATTGCGTTTCAGACTAATTTGCTGGCGCTGAATGCGTCGGTAGAAGCAGCCCGGGCCGGCGAACAGGGGCGTGGGTTTGCCGTAGTGGCGACCGAGGTGCGCAATCTGGCGCAGCGCAGCGCCGGTGAGTCGCAGCGTATCCGCGATCTGATCTCGACCAGTATTGAACAGGTTCATTCCGGGGTTGCGCTGGTTGCGCGCAGCAGCGAAACCATGAAGCAGATCATGTCTAGTACGTCGCAGGTGCGGGATTTTGTCAGTGATATCGCGACAGCTGCACGGGAACAGTCGCTCGGCGTGGCTCAGATCAACCTGGCGTTGAGCCAGTTGGAGCAGGTGACCCAGCAGAATGCGGCGCTGGTGTCGGAGGCGGCCACCGCCAGCCGATTGCTCGACAGGCAGGCCAGCGACATGAAAGAAACGGTCGATCGCTTTGTCGTTGCCGATAGCAACGATGTTCGGATTGGCCTGCTCCGCTAATCAACCGGCGGTCAGCGCTGATACAGCCTGGCCGCCGCGTCCATAAAGGCGCGCACGATGTTCTCCAGCATCGGCTGTAATTCCCGCGCCTTGTCCGGTTGCCAGGCGAAAGGAGCCTGTTCACTCATGTAGTTACACTGCGCCAGCTCCAGTTGCATCGCGTGTTGGCGCTGTTCCGGTTGGCCGTAGGCGCGGGTGATGTAACCACCACGGAAACGGCCGTTCAAGACCCAGCTCCAGCGCTGCTGTGACTGGCAGACTTCCAACAGCGCCGACCCAATAGACGGCGCACAACTGAGACTACCATTGGTGCCGAGGTTCAGGTCCGGCAGTTGCCCGTCGAACAAACGTGGAATGCGTGATGCGATAGAGTGTGCGTCGAACAGTAGCGCATAGCCGTGGCGCTGTTTGATGTGCGCCAGTTGTTGTTGAATTTGCTGGTGATAAGGATGCCAGATATCGCGCAGATAACCGGCGCGCACGGTATCGGGCGGTGCATTGTCGGGCATAAACGCCGGCGTGCCGTCGAACAGGATGTCGGGGAACAGGCCGGTGGTGGCGGTGGTGTACAGCGGCTGGTCGTCGGCCGGACGGTTCAGGTCGATAACAAAACGCGAGTAGTTGGCCGCCAGTACGCTGGCACCCAGCTTGCGGGCAAAATCGTACAGTTGTGGGATATGCCAGTCAGTGTCGGGAAGCGGGCGAGCGGCAGGAGTGAGCCTGTCAGCCACCTCCGGCGTCAGTGCGGTGCCTGCATGAGGGATGCTGAGCAACAGCGGGCCGTCGCCTTCAATAAAAGTGAATGGGGTCATGAACGTTGTTCTCCGCGAAAAATCGTCGTGCAGGGCAGTTGACCGCCCAGCCAGTAAACCAGCTCCGCCGGGCGCGCCAGCGGCCAGTGAACGAAATCCGCCGTTTTGCCGATTTCCAGCGAACCGTGACTGTGCTCCAGCCCCAGTGCGCGCGCCGCGTGCAGCGTGACGCCGGCCAGCGCTTCTTCCGGCGTCAACCGGAAAAGCGTACAGGCCAGGTTCAGCATCAGCCGCAGCGACAACGCGGGCGAGGTGCCGGGGTTACAGTCACTGGCGACAGCCATCGGTACGCCGTAACGGCGAAACAGGTCGACCGGCGGGCATTGCGTTTCCCGCAGCAGATAATAGGCGCCGGGCAGCAGCACCGCGACGGTGCCTGCCGCGGCCATCGCCGCCACATCCTGTTCGGTCGCGTATTCCAGATGATCGGCGGACAACGCCTGAAAGCGCGCGGCTAACGCACTGCCGTGCAGCGATGAAAGTTGCTCGGCGTGCAGTTTCACCGGCAACTGAAGCGCTTGCGCGGCCTGAAATAACCGTTCTACCTGCGCCGGGCTGAACGCCAGGTGTTCGCAGAAGGCATCAACGGCATCGGCCAGCCCTTCGCTGACCACCGCCGGCAGCAGCTCGCGGCAGACCAGATCGACCCACGCCTCCGGCTGCTGCCTGAATTCCGGTGGAATAGCATGGGCGGCCAGACAGGTGGAGACAATCTGCACCGGCCGTCGCTGCCCCAGTTCGCGGATTACCCGCAGCATTTTCAACTCGCTGTCCACATCCAGCCCGTAACCGGACTTGATCTCCAGCGTGGTCACCCCTTCGGCCAACAGTGGCGCTAAGCGCACCCGCGCCGAGGCGAGCAGGCTGTCGTGGTCCGCCTGTCGGGTGGCGTTGACGGTGGCAAGAATGCCGCCGCCCGCCGCGGCGATGTCGGCATAACTGACGCCATTAAGGCGTTGCTCGAATTCACCGCTGCGATCACCGCCAAACACCAGATGGGTATGGCAGTCGATCAATCCGGGCGTAATGATACCGCCGCCGAAATCGGTGACGTGCGACGGCGCAAAATCGGGCAATGCGTGCCGCGCACCCAGCCAGACAATACGTCCGGCGGTGACGGCCAGCGCGCCATCCTCAATCACCTGATAGCGGCCGCCGCGTAGGGTAACCAGGTCAGCGCCCAGCCACAGGCTATCGCACGGTATCGTCATCCTGTATTTCCTTGTTGTCGTCTACCCCAAATACTTCACGTTGCAGCCAACGTACCTGTCAGGTGAAGTATGACGGGTATAATCTTGTATAGACAAGTTATACGCCACCACGGCATTTCATCAAGCTGTGACGGAATAGGAATTTCTTATTCATTTTCTCCGTCACAGTACCGGCAGCTCATCCGTTTTTGTTGCGGAATAAAAAAGCCTTATGTCATGTGCGGCTGACTTTGGTGTATAGATATGTCTATACAATATCGTTAATGACAATCACCGACAGGATTTCGCTATGTCCGTTTATTTTGCCGAGCGAGCGTTACTGCCGCAGGGAATGGCGCGCAATGTGCGTCTGGAAGTGGATGAATTGGGGTATCTGCAATCCGTCACGCCGGATGCCGCGTCGGCAGGCGCGCAGCGGCTTACCGGCATTGTGCTGCCGACGATGGTTAACCTGCATTCGCACGCTTTTCAGCGTGCGATGGCCGGGCTGGCGGAGGTGGCCGGTCATCCGCAGGATAGCTTCTGGACCTGGCGTGATCTGATGTATCGCATGGTGGCAAACCTGACGCCGGAGCAGGTCGGCGTGATTGCCACCCGGCTGTATATCGACATGCTTAAGGGCGGCTACAGCCAGGTGGCGGAGTTTCATTATCTGCACCATGACCCGCACGGCAAACCGTACCGCCAGCATGACATGCTGCGTCGTCTGCTGGCGGCGGCGCAGCAAGTCGGTATCGGTCAAACCATGCTGCCGGTGCTCTACAGCTACAGCGGCTTCGGCGCACAGCCGCCGCAACCGGGGCAGGCGCGCTTTATTCAGGATGTGGATCATTACCTGCGTCAGCAGGAAACGCTGGCGACGCTGATTCAACCTTATCCGTTGCTCAATCACGGGCTGTGTTTCCATTCGCTGCGTGCGGTCAGTCAGAATCAGATGGAAGATGTGCTGGAAGCCGCCGACAGCAGCCTGCCGGTGCATATCCACATCGCCGAACAGCAGAAAGAGGTGGATGACTGCCTGAACTGGAGCGGTGAACGCCCGGTACAGTGGTTGTTCAACCGGTTTGCGGTGGATGCCCGCTGGTGCCTGGTGCACGCCACCCAACTGGATGAGCAGGAACTGAATCGACTGGCCGACAGCCTGGCGGTGGCCGGATTATGTCCGACCACCGAAGCCAATCTCGGCGACGGTATTTTCCCGCTCGATCGTTACGTGGCGCGGGGCGGGCGCTGGGGCATCGGTTCCGACAGCCACGTGTCGCTGAATGTGGTGGAGGAACTGCGCTGGCTGGAATACGGTCAGCGCCTGCGTGATCGCCGTCGTAACCGGGTGGCGACGGCGCAGCAACCGGCGGTCGGCAGCCTGTTATATGCTCAGGCGTTGCAGGGCGGCGCTCAGGCCTGCCGGGTGCCGGTCGGCGAACTGAGTGCAGGCTGGCGCGCCGACTGGCTGGTGCTGCGCGAGGATGCCCTGCTGAGCGCGGTGGCAGACGACAGCCTGCTTAACCGCTGGCTGTTTGCCGGCGGGAGTCAGCAGATCCGCGAGGTGTGGGTGGCGGGCAAACCGGTGATCGAAGATGGGCGGCACGCGCTGGACGAGGAAGTGGACGCCCGGTTTATCGCGGTCATGAAAACATTGCAGGCGGTGCTGTGATGCACAGGTTCAGTCTGGATACCTTGCCGGTCAGCCGCTGGAAAAACGGCGGCGGTGAAACCCGGGAAATCTGCCGGATACCGTCGGATGAACCCGACGGCGATTTTGCCTGGCGCGCCAGCATCGCCACCATTGAGCACGACGGCGATTTTTCCTGTTTTCCCGGTGTGGACCGGGTGATCACGCTGTTGTCCGGCGAGGGAGTGGATCTGTGCGGCGAAGGCTGGCAACACCGGCTGACGCTGCACCAGCCGTTCGCCTTCGCCGGCGAGCAGGCGATCGTGGCGCGGCTGTGCGGTGGCGTCAGTCTGGATTTCAATATAATGGTCGATCGCCGCTGCTGCCGGGCGGAAGTCTCGGTGATCAAGGGGATGACGGTGCCGGCGTCGGATACAGGCGGGGTGGCTTATGTACTGGCGGGACACTGGCGCGCCGATACACACCGTGTGTCCAGCGGTGAAGGCATCTGGTGGCGGTCGTCCGGCCTATGCTGGACGCCTGATGACGATACCGCCGTTTTGCTCCTGACCACGATTCACGCACGATAATCTGCTGCGTGCATCGTTGTGATGCACGATCCACGATCATTGTGCACCGCAGTTGTGCGGTGTGCCCCCGAATACGCTTTTCTGCACTTCGCGATGCCCTGATGACCGCCATCGGGCCTGATTTGGCGGATGGTTGAAATCATGGCCCGAATTTTGCTGTTTAGTTAGTGTTGTATATACATGTAATTACTTTGACGGTTGGACATCAGGGGGAAGGCATGAAGAAGAACAGATTTTTTCAATCGGTGATGGCGTTATGTGTTGTGAGTGCCACGGCGACGTTTTGCGCAGGGGCGCAGGCCAAAGAGTGGAAATCGGTGACTATCGCGACGGAAGGCAGTTATGAACCCTGGAACCTGACCTTGCCGGGCGGCAAGCTGGGTGGGTTTGAACCAGAGTTGATGACTATCCTGTGCCAGCGAATGAACATCCAGTGCAAACTGGTGGTGCAAAACTGGGACGGCATGATGGCTGGTCTGCAGGCTGGTAAGTTCGACGTGATGATGGACGCCATCGTGATTACCCCGGAGCGCAAACAGGTGGTGGATTTTTCTGTTCCCTATGCGTCCACCCCGGCCAGCTTTATTACCGTCAAGGGCAAGCTGGCGCTGCCTGTCGAAGCAGATAAAACGATGATTAAACTGACGAATGATCCCGCCCAAATTAAACCGGCGGTAGCCGGACTGCGCGGCGCATTGCAGGGTAAAACCATCGGTATCGCTTCCGGCACCGTCTACACGCCTTTCATCGACAGCTACTTTCGGGATGTGGCCACCGTACGTGAATACACCGCGTCCGCCGATGCCATTCTCGATTTGCAGGCAGGGCGTATCGATGCGGTGTTTGACGATGTTACCTTCGCCAATTCCATCCTCAGCAAACCGGAAAACAGCAACCTGACGTTAGGCGGCCCGCAACTGGCCGGGCCTGTCTGGGGGGAAGGCGAAGCGCTGGGCTTTCGTAAAAGCGACCCGGAACTGAAGGCAAAATTTGATGCGGCGATTAAAACCGCGCTGGCCGACGGAACGGTGAAAACGCTCAGTGAGAAGTGGTTCAAAACCGACGTCACCCCCTGAGATTGAGGAAACGGTATGCTGACCCTGTTAGGTTTCAGTGATCAGGGGTGGGGCGGCCTGCTGGCGATGGCGGCGCTGACCACGTTGTGTCTGACGACGGTGGCGTTGCTGGTAGGCGCGCTGGTCGGCGCGGCGGTTGCTGCGGCCAAACTGTCCACGCGCCGGCTCTGGCGCGTGGCGGGAGAAACCTATTCCATCGTGTTTCGCGGCATTCCGGAACTGCTGATCATTTATCTGTTTTATTTTGGCGGTTCCGGCGTGCTGACGCAGGTCGGCCGCTGGTTCGGGGCCGACGGGTTTATCGAACTGCCGCCTTTTCTGATCGGTGCGCTGGCGATTGGCCTGATTTCGGCATCGTATCAGGGCGAGGTGTACCGTGCGGCACGTCTGGCGGTGAGTAGCGGTGAACTTGAAGCGGCCAGCGCGATGGGGATGTCGCGCTGGCGCATCGGGGTGCGGATCCTATTGCCGCAGGTGATGCGTTTTGCCTTGCCGGGCTTGTCCAACGTCTGGCAAATGAGTCTGAAGGATTCGGCGCTGGTATCGGTTACCGGCATTATCGAACTGATGCGCGCCAGCCAGATGGCCGCCGGCTCTACCCGCGACTATTTTCTGTTCTACCTGGCCGGTGCGGCGCTCTATCTGGTGCTGACCGTGTTTTCCAATACCGCGTTTGCCCGGCTGGAACGGCTTTTGTCCCAGCCTTATCACCGTAAAACGCTACAGGAGCCGTCATGATCGATATGGCCTTTCTGACCCAAACGTTTCTGCGGTTATTGTCGGCGCTGCCGGTGACGCTGGGGTTATTTTTTGCCTCGTTCGCCGTCGGGGTGGTGCTTTCGGTGCTGCTGGTGGCGATGCGGGTGAGTGCCGTCTGGCCGCTGAGCGGGTTTGCCCGTCTGTATATGCTGGTCTTTCGCGGCACGCCGCTGCTGATTCAGCTATTTCTGGTCTATTACGGACTGGGGCAGTTCAGCGTGGTGCGCGACAGCCTGTTCTGGCCGGTGCTGCGCGACCCGTTCAGTTGCGCGGTGCTGGCGCTGGCGTTGTGCACCGCGGGTTATACCGCGGAAATTCTGCGCGGCGCGCTGTTATCCATTCCCGCCGGGCAGATTGAAGCCGGACTGGCATGCGGCATGTCGCGCTGGCTGCTGCTGCGCCGCATCATTGCGCCAATCGCGCTGCGTCACGCGCTGCCCGCCTGGTCGACCGAGGCGATTTTGCTGATCAAATCCACCGCGCTGGCCAGTCTGGTCACGGTGTGGGATGTCACCGGCGTCGCGCAACAGATTATCCAGCGCACCTACCGCACGCTGGAAGTGTTTGTCTGTGCCGCGCTGATTTACCTGCTGCTGAACTTCATTATTGTCAGGGTGTTTGCCTGGCTGGAACGCGCCTTGTCGCCCAATCTGGCCGCAGTGCCGACGTCTTTTGGGAGAGAGCATGAATAAAACCGCCCCCATCACGTTATCGATGATCGATATCCGTAAATCATTCGGCACGCTTGAGGTGCTCAAAGGCATCTCGCTGGATGCACGCAAAGGCGAGGTGATTTCGCTGCTGGGTGCCAGCGGGTCGGGCAAGAGCACCTTTTTACGTTGCATCAACCTGCTGGAAACGCCGGATGACGGCACCGTCGCCGTCAGCGGCGAAATGATCCTGATGAAGCGTCACAAACTCGGCCATCAGGTCGCGGCTGACCGTCGTCAGGTGGAGCGGATGCGTACCCGGCTGGGGATGGTATTCCAGAATTTCAATCTGTGGAGCCACATGACGGTGCTGCAAAACGTGATTGAGGGGCCGCTGCATATCCTCAGGCGTTCGCGTGCCGAGTGTGTCGGGCAGGCTGAGGCGTTGCTGGCGAAAGTCGGGCTGTACGAGCGGCGGCATTTTTATCCGGCGCAGCTTTCCGGCGGCCAACAGCAGCGAGTGGCGATCGCCAGGGCATTATCGATGGAGCCTGAGGTGATGTTGTTTGATGAACCGACCTCGGCGCTGGATCCGGAACTGGTCGGCGAGGTGCTGAAAGTGATGCGCGGGCTGGCCGAAGAAGGGCGCACCATGCTGGTGGTGACCCATGAAATGGGGTTTGCCCGCCACGTCTCCAGCCGGGTGGTATTCATGCATCAGGGGCGGATCGACTGCGAAGGCGCGCCCGATGCGATGTTCGGCGGCGAAAGTTCGCCGCGTTTTCAGCAATTTATCGCCAGTCACCAGACGGTATAGGAAGGCAATGCTATGAACACCGAAGTGTGCTGGGGAGACGCGCCGCTAACCTGGCGCGAACTGGTGCAGGTGGCGCGCCACGGCGCGCGTTTGAGCCTGAGCGACGCGGCCTGGCGACGGATACATCAGTCGCGGCGCATCGTCGAGCAGATTGTCGACAGCGAAACGCTGGCCTATGGCGTCAATACCGGGCTGGGCGCGTTATGCAATGTGACCTTGCCGGTAGCGGATCTGGCGCGGCTGTCGCGCAATACCTTGCTCAGTCACGCCTGCGGCGTAGGGCCGCGGCTGCCTGCCGAACAGACCCGCGCCATCCTGTGCGCGGCGATCGCCAATTACAGCCACGGCAAATCCGGGATTCAGCCGGATATCGTGCAGGCGTTGCTGACGCTGTTGAATCAGGGCGTCACACCCTGCGTGCCGTCGCAAGGCTCGGTGGGGTATCTCACCCACATGGCACACATCGGGCTGGCGCTGATCGGCGTCGGCGAAGTGGAATGGCAAGGTCAGGTATTGCCGGCATCACAGGCGTTGCAACGTATTGGCGTGGCGCCGGTGACGCTGGGAGCGAAAGACGGGCTGTCGCTGGTCAACGGCACGCCGTGCATGACCGGGCTGGCTTGTCTGGCGCTGGATGATGCCGCGCGGCAACTGGACTGGGCCGATGTAACCGGCGCGATGAGCTTTGAGGCGCTGCGCGGGCAGGTAGTCGCTTTTGACGCCGAGGTGTTGGCGCTGAAACCGAGCTCGGGTATTCAACAGGTCGGGCAGCGCCTGCGCGCCCTGTTGGCCGGGAGCCGGATCATCGCCGAAAGTGAAGGGATTCGCACGCAAGATGCGCTGAGCCTGCGATCCATTCCGCAAATTCATGGTGCCTGCCGTGATCAGTTTGCCTCGTCGGCGCAACGCATCGAGATGGAGCTGAATGCCGCCACCGATAACCCGTTGGTGCTGGGCACGCCGGAACAGTGGCGGGTCGTCTCGCAGGCGAACCCGCACGGCGAAGCGGTGGCGCTGGCGGCAGACAGCCTGGCGCTGGCGTTATGCGAACTGGCGGGCGTGGCGGAACGGCGGCTGGACCGGCTGATCAATCCGCTGGTGAGCGGGTTGCCGCCGTTTCTGGTCGCCCAGCCGGGGGTGAACTCCGGCATGATGATCGCCCAGTATGTGGCCGCCTCGCTGTGCGGCGAGAACCGCCAACTGGCGCAGCCCGCGGTGGTGGATAACTTTGTTACCTCCGGCTTGCAGGAAGATCATCTGAGTATGGGCACGCCAGCGGCGCTCAAGTTGCTGAAACTGACTGAGAACGTCTGGCAGGTGTTGGCTATCGAATATCTGCTGGCGGCACAGGCGCTGGATTTTCTCGGCCCGGATAACGCGGGCGCGGGAACGCGGCTGGCCTGGCAACGGTTGCGTCAACAGGTTGACGTCTGGCAGGAGGATCGCTGGCTGGCGCCGGATATTGCCCGTGCGGTACAGGTGCTGCGCAGCCAGGATTTCTCCTGGTAACACCTGGTGCCTGGCCCTGACGAGCAAGGCGAGGCATCAGAAACGCCCGAATAGCTGATAACGGGAACCAGGGTAAAACAGCCGTGCGGCGGTGACGACCCGCGAGCCGTGCCAGGTGCGGCGGCGAATCAACAGGCAGGGTTCCTGTTCGCCCAGCGCCAGCAGGTTGCGCTGGTGCGGTTCGGCGGCGACCGCCTCCACCCGGTGCTCGCCGGCGGTCAGCGGTGCGACGCGGCTCAGGTAGCTGTGCGGCGTATCCAGGGTAAAATCCTGTTGCAGGTAGTCCGGCGCCACCTGCGGGTTGACGTAACGAATTTCCAGTTGTACCGGCACATCGTTCTCATAATGCACGATTTGCGAATGGAACAGCGGTTGGCCGGGGGCGATGTCCAGTTGCGCGGCTTGATCGGCATCGGCGCCGAGGGTTTCCAGCACCAGCACCCGACTGCCGTGGCGATGACCACGGGCGGCGATTTCATCGGCGATGTTGTGCACTTCCAGCATGGCGGTATGCGCTTTCTGCTCCGCCACAAAAGTCCCTACACCCTGCATCCGTACCAGAAACCCTTCGCTGGTTAACTCCCGCAACGCCCGGTTGATGGTCATACGGCTGACGCCCAGTTCGTTGACCAGCTCGCTTTCCGACGGTACTCGCTGATGCGGTTGCCAGGCGCCGCTGCGAATCTGGCTGATAATGGCCTGTTTGACCCGCTGGTAGATTGGCGCAGGGGTATCGCTCATCGCGGCAGCGAGTTGGGAAGCGGTTTGCAGGTCGGTCAAGGCACTATCCTCAAAGGCAACAGATGAGCGCAGTGTAGCGAACAACGACCAGTCCTGTATAGACAACTGTGATGACGACACGCGTGGCTCATGGCCGGACTTCCTCATGACCACACGGATTCATCCGGTTGATCAGCGAGCCACGACAGTCTGGTAGACGGTGGTTTGTAAATTTATCAAAATATCGCCACTTAACGTTATCACAACGTTATCTTTACCAAACCTTGATCATTCATACGTAATTCAGACAAAGCGCTGAAGGCGGTGTCGTGAGTTGAGGGTCAGAGTCGTTTTATTTCTGCTTTGTGCGCGTCGTTTAAATAAGAGTTGATAAGCAATGGATACAGCATTTTCCTGTGTGGGGTGCGGCAAATGCTGCACGGGTCACCATGTTCCCCTGACCCTGGCTGAAGCAAAAGAGTGGGCGCAGGACGGTGGGCAAATCATCGTTCTGGCGGAAGGGTTTTTGCATAACGGTATAGGTATTCCGCCCGAGCAGCGGCAACATGCGCAGTTACGTTCCTGTGATGTGATCAGTGGCGATACCCGGGCGTTCATCTCCATTATCTTCGCGACTTACAATCCGGCTACCTGCCGACATCTGGATGACGATATGCGTTGCCGGATCTATGAGCGGCGTCCGCTGGTGTGCCGCATTTACCCGATGGAGATTAACCCGCATATTCCGCTACGACAGATCAACAAAGATTGCCCGCCGGAAGCCTGGCAGCAGGGTGCGGCGCTGATTGTGTCGGACCGGCTGGTGGATGCCGAAACGCAGGCGCTGATTGAACGTTCCCGGCAGGCGGACCGCGAGGATATCTACTTTAAAGCGTCGATTTGCAACTGGCTGGGGATCGCCACCAGCGCGCTGAAAGGTGATGGTTTCACCGCCTATCTGCCGGACATGACGGCCTTTATGTCGGCGCTGGAACTGGCCGGGCAATTCAGCGCCGAAGAGCATGCCGAAGCGTCGCTCAGCCGGGCATGGCAGTTCCACGTTTCCGGCGAGGACGTGCTGGAAACAGTGAAACAGGCCGGTGCCGAGGCGGTAACTGGGCCGTCTCAGTATTATGGTTTTATCGGTTTTAGTGCCGCCTGACGGTGTGATAAACGGCGTACTGCCGTTTGCATGGCTGAAAACAGGGCAGAGCGCACCGTTATAGGGCGCTCTGCCGATCCTTATCTGAGGTCGCTCCCCCGTTCCCGCCGCATACTCCTGCATTTTTCCCCGGCGGTTCGTCAGCCTCGCTGTGCTGGCATGGCTCTTGCTTGTATAGACAAGATTATACACTTGAAGTCTCTTGGTGGTTGGTTCGCGGCAACCGCCGACAGGATTGATGACGCGATGGTTGGTGCCGGTCGGAGCGGATGAAAACCGCAGTGGCGGTGGATTTTCCCTGGCCGAGAGACTATACCCTTAACACCTCGCCGGAATTTATGGCGCTGAAAGCGCAGGTGACTCAAGAGATTCGCAGTGAAACCCGACAGGCGCCGGCGCATTGAGCGGCGTACCTGGGGATGCAGCATGAGACATGTGTACCGGCTGGATAATGGAAAATGAGGGCAGCCGGATTTTTTTAGCCTTACTTGTCTATACAGGATTAGATATATGTCACAAACCCGAAGCTATTGCCTGACGCCCGGCGCAGTGGATCTCGCCACGCTGCGTGCTATTTATCGGGGAAACGTCGCGTTGACGCTGGCGGAACAGGCGCGCGCGGCGGTGGCGGCGGCGCAGGAAACGGTGCAGCGCATTGTGCGTCAGGACCGGGTGGTCTATGGCATCAACACCGGTTTCGGCAAGCTGGCCCAGACCCGCATTCCGGCCGACCGGCTGGCGGAGCTACAGCGTAATCTGGTGTTGTCGCACAGCGTCGGCATCGGCGATCTGCTGCCGGATGATGTGGTGCGTCTGGTGATGGCGACCAAGGTGATCAGTCTGGCGCGTGGTCACTCCGGGGTGCGGTTGCAGGTCATCGACACGCTGCTGGCGCTGTTCAACGCCGGCGTTATGCCTTGTATCCCGGAGAAAGGATCGGTGGGCGCCAGCGGTGATCTGGCGCCGCTGGCGCATTTATCGCTGCTGTTGTTGGGCGAAGGGCTGGCACGGGTCGACGGTGAGCTTATCCCGGCGGCCGACGGGCTGGCGCGGGCGGGCGTCGAACCGCTGGTGCTGGGGCCGAAAGAGGGGCTGGCGCTGCTCAACGGCACGCAGGTCTCCACCGCGCTGGCGCTGCGCGGGTTGTTCGAGGCCGAAAACGTGTTTGCCGCCGGATTGGTGGCCGGCGCGTTGTCGCTCGAGGCAATCAAAGGCTCGGTGAAGCCGTTCGATACCCGCATCCATCAGGCGCGCGGCCAGCAGGGGCAGATGGCGGTAGCGGCGGCGGTCAGCGCCTTGCTGGCGGACAGCGAGATTTTACAGTCACACGCTCACTGTGGCCGGGTGCAGGACCCGTACTCGATTCGTTGCGTGCCGCAGGTGATGGGCGCGTGTCTGGATAATTTGCAGCACGCCGCCCGCGTGCTGGGCATCGAAGCCAACGCCGCGTCGGATAATCCGCTGGTGTTTCCGGAAACCGACGAGGTGATCTCCGGCGGCAATTTCCACGCTGAGCCGGTGGCGTTCGCCGCCGACATCATCGCGCTGGCGGTGGCGGAAATCGGTGCCATTGCCGAACGGCGCATGGCGCTGCTGCTCGACAGCACGCTGTCCGGGTTGCCGCCGTTTCTGGTTACCGACGGCGGCGTCAACTCCGGTTTTATGATTGCCCAGGTCACTGCCGCCGCGCTGGCGTCGGAAAACAAGTCGCTGGCTCACCCCGGCAGCGTCGACAGCCTGCCGACCTCCGCCAATCAGGAAGATCATGTATCGATGGCGACCTACGCCGCCCGTCGGCTCGGCAGCATGTGCTTTAACACCGCCACCGTGGTGGGGATTGAAGCGATGGCCGCCGCGCAGGGTATCGACTTCCATCGCCCACTGAAAAGCTCGCCGTTGCTGGAGCGCGAACTGGCGCAGGTGCGTGAACAGGTGGCGTTTCTGGACCACGACCGCCTGATGGCCACAGATATTGACCTGATGCGCCGGTGGGCCGGCCGTGAGCGCTGGCCGTCCGTCATCACCGCATTGTTACCCAGTTATGCCGTTGAACCGGCTTCTGTTTGATAAGGAACCTGCTATGACCACCTCTTCTTCAACGACGTCTGCTGTTGCCCGTATCGTCCGCGCGCCGCACGGTACCGAACTGCATTGTGAAAACTGGCTGATCGAAGCCGCCTACCGCATGATCCAGAACAACCTTGACCCGGATGTGGCCGAGCGTCCGGAGGATCTGGTGGTGTATGGCGGCATTGGCAAGGCCGCCCGCAACTGGGCGTGCTTCGACGCGATCCTTGCCAGCCTGCGCCAGTTGAAAGCGGATGAAACTCTGCTGGTGCAATCGGGCAAACCGGTCGGGGTGTTTCGCACCCACGGCGACGCCCCGCGCGTATTGATTGCCAACTCCAATCTGGTGCCGCATTGGGCCACCTGGGAACACTTCCATGAGCTGGATAAAGCCGGGCTGATGATGTACGGCCAGATGACCGCCGGATCGTGGATTTATATTGGCGCGCAGGGCATCGTGCAGGGGACTTATGAAACCTTCGCCGAAGCGGGTCGCCAGCACTATCACGGCGATCTGAGCGGCAAATGGATCCTCACCGCCGGTCTTGGCGGCATGGGCGGCGCGCAGCCGCTGGCCGGTGTACTGGCCGGTGCCAGCGTGCTGGCGGTAGAGTGTCAGGAGTCCCGCATCGATTTTCGGTTACGTACCCGTTATCTCGACTATAAAGCCGGCAACCTTGACGAGGCGTTGGCGATCATCGCCGATGCCTGCGCGCAGAAGAAAGCCGTTTCCGTCGGCCTGCTCGGCAACGCCGCCGAGGTGCTGCCGGAACTGGTGAAACGCGCCAAAGCAGGCGGCATGAAACCGGATATCGTCACCGACCAGACCTCCGCTCATGACCCGCTCAACGGCTACCTGCCGGCTGGCTGGAGCGTGGCGCGCTGGCAGCAGGAACGTATCAGCAAGCCGGAGGCGGTAATGAAAGCCGCCTGCGCCTCGATGGCGGTGCATGTGCAGGCGATGCTGGATTTTTGCCACATGGGCGTGCCCACCGTGGATTACGGCAACAATATCCGGCAGCGTGCGTTTGATGAAGGTGTACGTAACGCCTTTGATTTCCCCGGCTTCGTCCCGGCCTATATCCGCCCGCTGTTTTGCGAAGGCAAAGGGCCGTTCCGTTGGGTGGCGCTGTCCGGCGACCCGGAAGATATCTACAAAACCGACGCCAAACTGAAAGCACTGTTCCCGGATAATCATCACCTGCACCGCTGGCTGGACATGGCGCGCGAGCGCATCGCCTTTCAGGGGTTGCCGTCGCGCATTTGCTGGCTGGGGCTGGGAGAACGGCATCTGGCCGGGCTGGCGTTCAACGAGATGGTGCGTAACGGTGAGCTGAAAGCGCCGATCGTTATCGGCCGCGACCATCTGGATTGCGGCTCGGTGGCGTCGCCTAACCGGGAAACGGAAGCGATGCAGGACGGCTCGGACGCGGTATCCGACTGGCCGTTGCTCAACGCGCTGCTGAACACGGCGGGCGGTGCTACCTGGGTGAGTTTGCACCACGGCGGTGGCGTCGGCATGGGCTTTTCCCAACATGCCGGGATGGTGATCGTCTGCGACGGCAGCGAACAGGCCGATGCCCGGCTGGCGCGGGTACTGTGGAACGACCCGGCCACCGGCGTGATGCGCCACGCCGACGCCGGTTACGAGGTTGCCACCGCCTGTGCGGCAGAGCATCGGTTGAATTTGCCGATGGTGAAATAGAATACGCCGACGTTAAGAGCCTATTGAGATAGGCTCTTAGCGTGGCTTGAGCCGACTGGCGGCTCAAGCCATCATTCAGCGAGACAGGCTGTGACGGCTAAAAACGAGCGAATCAATATCGGCGCGGTTTGGGGCGTCACCGGCTTAGGGCAGTTCAAACCACTCCCGGTTCTGCTCGGCGATAGGGGTAATGGAGTGAATCATTTCCTGCAGATGCCCGCTCATCGCTTTTTCCACCGCATCCGCATCACGGGCTTTTAATCCATTGAAAATCACATAGTGCTGCTCAATCAGGCTGGCCGGCGGCGACACCTGGCTGAGGCTCAGGAACCGCACCCTGTCCATCGTGGCTTTGATCGATTCGATGGTTTCCCAGGCCAGCGGGCATTTGGCTATCTGCGTCAGTAACTGATGGAAATCATCGTCCAGACTGAGAAATTCGCGTATTTGTTCGTTTTGCGCCGCCAGCTCCTGACGGCGCAGATTGTGCTCCAGCATCAGCAACTGTTCGTCAGTAATAAACTCGACAGCCCGGCGTACGATCGCACATTCCAGCGCCTGACGGATAAAACGGGCGTCGGCCACGCGCTGTTCGGAAATCTTCATCACGAATGTGCCGCGCTGCGGCAGAATCTGTACCAGCCCGGCTTCCGCCAGTTTGATGAACGCTTCCCGTACCGGCTGACGAGAGACGGAAAAGCGCATTGAAATTTCCTTTTCAGACAGGAGTTTGCCGGGCGGGATCGTGCATTCCACGATGTCTTTACGCAATACGCGGTAGATCTGCTGATTAACAGGTTCGTTACTGTTGATTTGAGAGTAGTTATCCATGCATCCGTGGGGTATTTAAGCCATTTGTCGTCATGATACATGGTTAGCCGACGCCTTATCCATAAGGGGCGTCATTTTCCCGGCGGGTCGATACCGCACAGGCGGGGCGGGGTGCCGGCCTGTGCGTGTCGGGCGGGTTATTGCGTCAGCGCTTGTAGCGTGGTTTTAACGCCATGATTGACCAGCGACAGGTAGTAGCGGGTCACCGTCTGGACAAAGCGGCTGTCGGCGGGCAGGTCGCGGCCAAAAATGGTCTCCTGCGCCAGCAGCGCCCGCACACGGGCTTCCCCCTGTTCACTGTGTTGGACGGCCAGCGCCAGCGCTTCTTTCAGCGGATCGCTGATGTCGATCGGTTGGCCCTGTTCATCCACCCCGCCGACATAGCGCATCCAACCGGCGACGCCCAGCGCCAGCATGTCGAATCGGCTGTCGTGCGCCAGATGCCAGCGTATGGAATCCAGCATACGTTGCGGCAGCTTTTGCGAACCGTCCATGGCGATTTGCCAGGTGCGGTGTTTTAGCGCGGTATTACGGTAGCGTTGTAATAGCGCGTCGGCGTAGGCCGCCAGATCGACCCCACGAGTGTGCAGCGTCGGCGCCTGTTCTTGCAGCATCAGATGCCGGGCGGCGGCCACCAGCGCCGGGTCTTGCATGCAGTCGCTGATATGGGCATAGCCGGCCAGATAGCCTAGATACGCCAGAAAAGAGTGGCTGCCGTTGAGCATACGCAGTTTCATTTCTTCGTACGGCAACACATCCTGCACCAGCTCCGCGCCCACCTTTTCCCAGGCCGGTCGGCCATTGACGAAGTGGTCTTCAATAACCCACTGTGCAAACGGCTCGCAGGCGACGCCGACCGGATCGTCCACACCGAGTTGCCCGGCAAGCTGGCTTAGCGTCTCGGCGGTGACCGCCGGGACAATGCGGTCCACCATGGTGGATGGGAAGGTGGCGTGTTGATCTATCCAGACCGCCAGTTCCGGGTCGAATGCGCGGGCGTAAGCCAGCACGACGTTACGGGTGACGCGGCCGTTTTCCGGCATGTTATCGCACGACATCACGCTGAACGCCGGCAACCCGGCGGCTTTGCGACGCGCCAGCGCCGCCACGATAACGCCCGGCGCAGAGCGGGGCGCAGACGGATGAGCGAGATCGGCGGTAATCAGCGGGTGATCCAGCAGCAACT
>NZ_CM001974.1:1282967-1298801 GCF_000406105.1 Dickeya chrysanthemi NCPPB 402
CCAGTACCGCCTCGATGCCGTCGGTTTCGGCGTGCAATGCTTGCCGAACCACACCCACTACCCGGCAGTGCCACGCCTGCGGCGACATTTCCGCCACGCTGAACAGGTGATCCTGTCGCCGAAGACAGGCGATGTGTTGCTCGCCGCCGATCAGATTAATGTCGCAATACCCCCAGTCGCTGGCGTGTTCCGCCGCCAGCCGATCGGCGTAGACCGCCTGATGGGCGCGATGGAAGGCGCCAAACCCCAGATGAATGATACGGGTTTTCAGTGCCGCCCGGTCGTAGGCGGGCGTGATGACCGCATCGGGCAGATGGGGCAACGCAGCATTGGATAATGTCATGGTTTAAAGCCCCTTGTATTGGCGGTGTGATGAGGCAGTCGCGTGGTGCGCAGCCTGAGTATCGGTGGCGTCTTCCGGTATGCTCAAATCACGATCCTTGACTTCCGGCATCGCGAGGGCGGTAACGAGCCCAATGCAGGAATAGGTCACCAGCATCACGACAATCGGCCACCAGGAACCGGCCATATTACAGAAAATACCTGCCAATACCGGGCCTAACCCGACGGCGATTAAACCGCCGGCTTCTTTGGCGATGGCCATTTGTGTAAAGCGATTTCGTGATCCGAACAGCTCGGCGATGGTGATATTTTCCAGCGCGAACAGTCCCAACACCGCAATATTATGAATAATGATAATGCCGGCAATAATCGTGCTGACCCCCATCTCTTTATTGACGATAATCGACAACATCGGGTAGGCCAGCAATATGGCGGAAATATTCAGAATAATATAAGGCAGACGACGGCCGAATTTATCCGACAACCAGCCTAATAGCGGAATCGTCATAAAGCCGATAATCGAACTGAGCATCAGTGCGTCGGTCGGAATACGTTTTTCAAATAACAAACTTTGCACCAGATAACCGGCCAGAAACGTTTGAATCAATCCGGAATTACCGGCCTGACCAAAACGCAATCCGGTCGCCAGCCAGAATGATTTACTGCTGAACATTTCCGTCAGAGATTTGTGCTGGCTTGCCCGTGGATTATTCGCTTTCGCTGTGTCGACGGCGGTGTCGCTGACCTGTTCAAATACCGGGCTTTCTTTCAGGTTCATACGCAGCCAGATGGCGAAAACCATCACAATGGCGCTGGCCAGGAACGGAATACGCCAGCCCCAGGCTAACAACTGCTCTCTGTCGAGCAGGAAAAACATGGCGGCCCAGATGCCGGTGGCGCTCAGGGTACCGCAGTTGGTGCCCATGGCGACCAGCGAAGAGATAATGCCGCGCTTCCCGCTGGGGGCATATTCCGCCAGCATGGTTCCGGCACCGGAAATTTCCGCGCCGGCGCCCAGCCCCTGCACAATACGCAACGTGACCAGCAGCAGTGGCGCGAAAATGCCGACTTGCGCATAGGTGGGCAAGACGCCAATCAGTGTGGTACAGATCCCCATCATCGTGATGGTAATAAACAACACCTTTTTCCTGCCGATGGAATCGCCCATTCTGCCGAACACCACGGCACCGATAATACGGGCGATATAACCTGCACCGTAAGTACCCATCGCCAGAATTAACGCCATGGCGGCCGATTGTTCAGGGAAAAAGATTTCATGAAAAACTAATGCGGCCCCTAGCGAATACAACTGAAAATCCATAAATTCCAGCGCGGTGCCTAACCATCCGGAGATCGCCGCTTTAACCAAATCAGAGGTATCTCTTTCGGTCTTGCCGGATACAGGCGTCGTTTGTGCTTTATTCATGTTTATACTCTTTTTGAATAGTGGTGATACGCATCGCACAACGATGGAAAAATTATGATTATGTGCGCGACACACCATTCCGGGTCTGGTTAAACGATCCGGAAAGTACAGTAATCAATAACGGTAGTGACGGTTTTTAGAGCCTATCCCATTAGGGCTATTTCACTTGCCATTTTGGCCCTGGGCAGTGCTCGAAATCCTCACGTACTCCGTGTACGCTCCGGTTTCTCCGCGCTGTCCGAGTCCAAACTGGCTGCGCCAATAACGCCTACTGGGATAGGCTCTTATTGTTAGGAAAATATACCCGTTATCGTTCAGGCGGCAGGTGAGTAAAATATCCTGCGCTTGAGTTGTTTTTGGGTAATCTGTTTTATCGTTTCTCCTTTTGGTATATATATCCGCTATACATCAGGTTGCAGATATATTCTGCATTTATCCCCGCTCACTGATTTATTCACGTTCCTGGGGATTGTGGTGTTAAAACGCCCACGCGTTGTGTTTTTCAACAGGTGAGCGCTTTATTTTGTCGCTCACCTGATTAAATGCTGAAATTAACTATGCCTCTTCAAACGTTAATAACACTTTGCAGCAGCTCTTCTGGTCTTTCTCAAAGATATCGATAGCCTGAACGACATCGGCATAATGAAAACGGTGTGTGATCAGTTTCGCCGGGTCAATCAATCGCTGTTCCAGCCATTCAATCACCTGTGGGAATTTATGGGCGTTGAGGCGGGATGAGAAAATGGACAACTCCTTGCTGGTAATGCTCTGCTGGGTAATCTGGCTGGGTTCGCTGGAGAAACCCATCAGGGCGATACGCGCCGCCGGCGAGGCCAGCGAGATAGCTTCCTGCAGAATGCCGGGATGGCAGGCGGCATCAATGATCAACGTGGGCTGGATACCGCGCTGTTTCAGTGTCTCCGCCAGCGGGTGCTCACGATTATCCAGTACTATGTCCGCGCCGCAGTGCTGTGCCATGACCAGACGTTCGGGAATGCGATCGACCACGATCACTTCTTTAACGTGGTAGACCCCTTTGAGCACCTGAACCGAGGTCAACCCCATCGGCCCGGCACCGTAAATCAGCACGGTATCCTGTTCGGTCGGCCGGACTTGCGCGGCTACGTTGGCGGCAATGGTAAAGGGTTCCACCATAACCGCGAACTCGTCGGGTATACCGTCGGGAATGCGGTAAGCGTTGCCGGCCGGAACGGCGGCGTATTGGCTAAACCCGCCGTCACGGTGCACGCCAAGAACGGTCAGCGTGGTGCAAACGTTTGGCCGCCCGACGGAACACGGGTAGCAATGACCACAACTGACTACCGGGTCGACCGCAACCCGTTCGCCGATGCGCGCAGCATCCACGCCTTCGCCGACGGCATCGATAACGCCAAAGAATTCATGGCCGATGACGCGCGGGTATTTAGCGAACGGATTGTGGCCGCGATAAATATGGCTGTCGGAACCGCAAATCCCGGCCCGTTTGACCTTAACCCGGACGTCGCCATGCGCGGGCTGGGGGAGGTCGCGATCGGCGATCGTCAGTGCGTTGGGGTGTTCAATCACAATGCTTTTCATGTCTACCTCGTTGTCTTACCAGTTCCACAGCGTGCCGTCTTCCAGACGGGCAATCGGCAGATAGGCGGGTTCATAGGGGTATTTGGCCGCCAGTTTTTCATCAAATTCGATCCCCAGACCGGGTTTGTCGCCGGGGTGCATATAGCCGTCTTCAAACGTCCAGCTATGCGGGAACACGTCCAGCATCTGTTCGGAATACCCCATGAACTCCTGAATACCGAAATTCGGCACCCAGAGATCGAAATGCAGCGCGGCGGCCATGCAGACAGGCGAAAGATCCGACGGGCCGTGCGATCCGGTACGAACCTGGTACAGCGAGGCAAAGTCGGCGATACGGCGCATGCCGGTGATGCCGCCTGCGTGGGTGATGGTGGTGCGGATGTAATCGATCAACTGCTCTTCGATCAGTTGCTTACAATCCCAGATACTGTTGAACACTTCACCAACCGCGATCGGTGTGACGGTGTGCTGGCGAATCAGACGGAAGCACGCCTGATTTTCGGCCGGCGTCGGGTCTTCCATCCAGAACAACCGGTAGGGCTCCACACTTTTGCCGAAACGCGCCGCTTCAATCGGTGTCAGGCGGTGGTGCATGTCGTGCAGCAAGTGCTCATCAAAACCAAATTTGCTGCGTACGGCTTCAAACAGGTTAGGCATGAAGTCGAGGTATTTCTCCGTTGACCAGATCTGCTCTTCCGGCCAGTTGCCTTTGGTGGCGGGTTCGTACGCCAGCCCTTTGCCTTTCGCCATGCCGTAGGTGGTTTTCATCCCCGGAATGCCGCACTGTACCCGAATCGCCTTGAAACCCTGGTCGCGGTGTCGGGCATAGTCTTCCAGCACCTCGTCGATGGAATGCCCGGTAGTGTGGCAATACACCATCACACCGCTGCGGGAAG
This sequence comes from Dickeya chrysanthemi NCPPB 402, assembly GCF_000406105.1. NCBI lineage: Bacteria > Pseudomonadati > Pseudomonadota > Gammaproteobacteria > Enterobacterales > Pectobacteriaceae > Dickeya > Dickeya chrysanthemi. The sequence goes on from NZ_CM001974.1 coordinate 1,287,210, forward strand.
CGCCGCCCAGTAACTGGTAGAGCGGCATGTTCGCCTCTTTACCTTTGATGTCCCAGAGCGCCATATCCACGGCGGAAATCGCCGACATGGTGACCGGGCCGCGGCGCCAGTAGGCGCCTTTATAGAAATATTGCCAGATGTCTTCGATCTGCCGGGCATCGCGGCCGATCAACTGCGGGCAAATGTGATCCTTCAGGTAAGACGCCACCGAGAGCTCGCGTCCGTTCAGGGTGGCGTCGCCAATACCGGTGATGCCACTGTCGGTGGTGATTTTCAGCGTAACGAAATTACGTCCTGGACAGGTGACAAACACCTCTGCGCTAATAATTTTCACGTTTCATGGGTCCTTTTTACGTCTTCTACTCTAACTACCATACAAGTATATTGGTGAGCGTGCTATGCGCTGCTTCACAGTTATTTGTCGTACTGAGTAAAAACTATCCTCAGTAAAAACCATCCTCAGTAAAAACCATCCTCACGCCATGATGACACTAAGCGAACTGTCGTGAGGAACCGGCCATCAATGGCATGGTGTTTGCTTGATGAAGGGGGTGTGTTGGTCACGCAGGGGCAGGGCTGCGCTCCATGAGACCATTAATCGCAATCACAACCAACAGGAATAGCCATAAAGATGACACAACAGGTTTTTTTCCCCGCTACCGTGTTGCGTGGCGCCGGAGTCAGTCAACAACTGGGTGAGCTGTGTGCCCGGCTTGGGAGTCGGGTATTAGTCGCGGGAGGGCATCAGGCTCTGACGGCAGCGCAGACGCTGATTATTGAACAACTGCGGCAAGCCGGGGTAACGCTGACGGCGGTAGAGTGGTCCGGCGATCAGTGCAGCGTCAGTCAGATTGAACGGCTGCGCGCGCGGGTGCGTGACACCGACAGCGACCTGCTGCTGGCGGTCGGCGGCGGCAAAGCGCTGGATACCGGTAAAGCGGTGGCGTATCAGTGCGGTATTCCGGTGGTGACGTTACCGACGATTGCCGCCACCTGCGCGGCGGTGACGCCGCTGTCGGTCCGCTACCACGATGACGGCCATTTTCACGATTTGTATCACCTGCCCGCAGCACCGGCTGCGGTGGTGATCGACAGCGCGTTGCTGGTGCGTGCGCCGTTGCGTTGGCTGGCGGCCGGGTTGGGCGATACGCTGGCAAAATGGTATGAATTTCGTGCTATCGACAAGGGCGACAACGGCAGCGGTTTTGCTGCATCGTCCCGCGCTAACAGCGAGATCTGCTTTCGGTTGATCGAGCGACATGGCGAGGCCGCCTGCCGCACGGTGATGGACGGGCAACCCAGTGACGCGCTCGATCAGGTGCTGGACGCTATCTTCCTGTTCGCCGGGTTGACGTCGCTGATGGCCAGCGGTGCACACGCGGCGGCGTCGCATGCGTTGTACGAAGGGTTTACCGTCTGTGATAAGACCCGCGAGTTCGGCCATGGCCTGCTGGTCGGGTTCGGCAATCTGTGCCTGCTGGCGCTGGAGCAGCGCAGTGATGAAGAACTGCTGGCGGCGATTGGGCTGGCCCAGGCGTGTGCGGTGCCGTTGACGCTGGCGGCGATCAGCCCGGATCTGTCAGAGGTAGAGCTGGCGGCGATCGTACGTGCGGCGGTTGACGCGCCGGACATGGCGAACATGCCGTTTACCGTAACGGAACCGATGGTGATTCAAGCGATACGCCGGGTGGAAGGGTTGGCGGCAGGAATGGCAGGGAGCAAATGATCTGCCTGTAGCGACATGGTCTCGGCCATCACTCGGCACCGCATCGTGGAAATAAAAAAGACCGGGCCATTCACCCGGTCTTTGTCTGTTTGATACTTTAGGAAGCCCATGTTGTGTTTCAATCAGTCAGGTGACCCTGTCAGAGTTTGGTCACATCTGAACGGCTAACTTTACAGTTGGCGGTATTCCATTGATCTTCTTCTTTGTACTTCTCGGACTTGCCGTTACCCTTCTCGACGCCGATGTACTCTTCGCAAACCTTCGGTTTGCCTTCTTTATAGTTTTTGATCTTGATGTTTTTAAGCGTTGCCACATCACCGTAGTTGCGGTTAACGCCGGCAATACTGCCGATGGTGCCATTAACGATCAGACCGTCAACATTCAGGAAACGCGGGCCGCCGTTGTTGGTGCAGTCACCACAGGAGCGCCACAGTTTCCCGTGTTCGCCGGTCAGGGTGAAGTTGCCTTTTACCACGGTGGTGCTGTTTTTAGCGTTCTGCTGCAACACTTTGTCCGGCTTGCCGCCGTAACCGCCGTTGGCGTTATGCGCGATCCCGCCGATGATGGTCATGGTTTTGCCGTTATTGGTTGCGGCATCTTCGCAGACGTCTTCCCAAATTACGTTTTCGATGGTGCAGTTGCCGCTGTCGCAGTGAATGCCGTCCGCACCGCCGGAGGCGGAAATACGCAGGTTTTTCACTGTGGCGTTTTTCAAAATGATCAGCGGTTTTTGTTTATCGCTGTCATTCGGGCAGGAGGTGCCGATGGTCACGCCGCCGCAATCCACAGTACGGTTTTCGAATGTGGCACCCGGTTTACACTCGGAGCTGGCTTTCGCTGCGCGCAGCGGGCCGGTTTGCGGTGCGGTGGTGACGGCATTCGATTCCGTTGGGGTTTGATTGTCGCCGACCACGTCCACCCAGTACCAGTAGTTGACGCCGCTGTTGGTGCCGGCATCCTGGAAGGTACGGGTTTCCGCGTCCAGCACGGCGATACGCTCACGCAGCTCAGCATTGCTGGTGGTGCCGCGATACACTTCCTGGCGTGCGACTTTGCTTTCGTCGGTAGACCAGCCCAGATAATTAATATCATCTTTCTGAGACAGCATCAGTGTGGTTTGAGCGGCAAATGACGGTGCCGCCAGCGTGAGTGCACACAGAGGTAATACATACTTAAACATACAATCTCCTTGTAAATCCCACAGGTATTGACTCTCATTCAGTTGAGAGAATGAAATAAATAAAAGCGGGTACTTCCTGAAAGTATCAAGAATACTATAGATCAAAAAATAAAAAGGGCTAGAAAAATAAACCGCTGTTTTGAAAATTAACTTGAGGTGAATATCTGCATATTTCCTTATTTATTTAGGAAGGCGATCTATGTCATTTTTAATTATGTAATATATGTAATGCCGTAAAAATGAATGTGACAAATATCTATTTTTTATTATTTTTTAGTTGATTTTTTAATCAGTCTGAAAGCGAGCGCGATGGCGTATTTAGATGAAAACATTGATAATACCGTGATGTAGTTTATTTGATGGTAACCATAATGTGAACGAATTGTTTGTTTCTAATGTTGTCTTCTAATGTTGTCGGCGGCCGAATGATGCATGGCCCGAGCTATGTGGTCAGGTGGAAAAGAAATAGCGATTGATAAAATCGCCATATTGATGGGGTGTTACCCTGTTTTAAAGAGGAAACAAAAAAGAAACTGTTAATTTTTTTATTCATGGCGGTGGCGAGAAATAAAAATAAAATAATCCGTTATTATTCCTGAATAATATTTCGCTATATTCCCGGCGATTGGATGGGAATATAGCGGTTATTTACTCTGTGTAATTTCCATACTTCACCTGAGTATGGGAATATCAGGTTCCAAAATGACATCTCTACCCGTCATACTTCAGGTTGCAGGTGCGTTGGCTTTATTACTCGGCCCCTTGCCCTGACGGGCCAACGCGTTGCGTTGTTCAACACGCCGGCCGGTTGTCCTGCAACGCGAAGTATTTAGTGTAGGTAGTTTTCAGTTCCTGATGCAGCCTGGCGATGTGCAGGCGCATATCGACCCGCAGTTCGGTGTCCAGATTGGAGAGCGGTTCGTCGAACATAAACACTTTCGGGTTACGCACGATGGCGCGGCCGATGGCGATGCGCTGGCATTGACCGCCGAACAGTTGTTTCGGTTTGCGGTCCAGCAGGTGAGAGAGTTGTAAGGTTTTGGCGACCATTTCAACCTGATGGCGAATCTCCGCCTTCGGTACCTTGTCGACGTTCAGTCCATAGCCCATGTTTTCCGCCACCGTCATGTGCGGGTAGGACTGAATAAAAAACCCGGCGAGTTACTCACTGGCCGGGTTGGCGACGTTTATCTGACACCAGCGAGCGTACTGCAGCGTGGGACTGAAAGTATTACGCCGTGGTGTTGATGTTGCGGCCGATTGCCGGATTAGCAGGCAACGCCGGGATAGACTGAATAAGGCTGGTTACGGCGTCTTTCTGATTATCCAGCGATTTTTTCAGAACAGCAGTCCCGACCTCGCTGCTCAGTTGCATGTTATTAAGACCCGCGGAAAGAGATGCAATCTGTGAAACATCCATCTTGATTATCCTATGTTTGGGCTGGAAGGGTTGATACGGCAGAGAAAACACCCTGCCTACCGGGGTGACGTCCATCAATATGATATCCATCAGCCTACCGATAGCCGGCCACATGTTGCGCCGGCATCTTTACGATATCGGTTTTTTTTGCTCAAACTTTAGGCTAGCAGGCCGGCCGTATGACTGCCGTTCTTTTCATCACACTATTTTATCGGCGAACACTATTCTATCGGCGAATTAGTCGTTGAAGAACCAATAGCCCTGATTAATCAACCCGGTTAATTCTGCAATGAAAGCCGGATTAGACAGCGCATCGCCCAGTTCCTGTTTACCGAGGGTGGTGTAACGGCACAGCGCATCGGCAGCGTCTGGGGCAACGGTTTCCAGCCTTTCGCTGTTAATAAAGAAACTATCACCGATATGCAATACACGCAGCCCGTTCAGGCGAGTCAGGACTTCGCCGGCCTGCAGGGCGTCGGCAACTTCCTCCGGTACGTAGGGCGGTTCTGCCGGCGCGATATCCAGCTCATGGCGCGGTGTGGTCACAAAGCGCCCGAACCACTGCCTGAAATCTTCCGGCTGATTAAGCATCTCAATCATCATCGCGCGCAGACGGTCAAGCTCATAGTCTTCCACCCGGCCCGGATGTTCGCGGCAGGTTAAATCCGGATCGCTGTAATGCTCGCTGCCGAGATCGTTTTCCAGCGCGTAGTCCGCAAAACTGCTAATTAAGTCCCGGCCGTTGGGGCCGCGGAAGCCAACCGAGTAGTTGAGTGCGGTTTCGAAGGTCAGGCCATCGTGCGGGAAGCCGGGCGGAATATATAAAATATCGCCCGGTTCAAGTTCTTCATCGATGATCGGTGTGAACGGATCGACGTGCAGCAGCGCCGGATGCGGGCAGAACTGGCGCATCGGCAGCTTATCGCCGACACGCCAACGGCGGCGGCCCATCCCCTGAATAATAAACACGTCGTATTGGTCGATATGCGGACCTACGCCGCCGCCCGGCACCGAAAAGGAGATCATCAAATCGTCTAAACGCCAGTCCGGCAGCACGCGAAACGGACGCACCAGCTCGGCAGACGGTACATGCCAATGGTTAACAGCCTGAGCCAACAGGGACCAGTCGGTTTCCCCTAAGTGATCAAACTGTTCAAACGGTCCGTTCCATGCCTGCCATTCGCCATTCACATGGCTGACGATGCGGCTATCCACCTCCGGCTCCATCGCCAGACCCGCCAGTTCATCCGGCGTAATCGGATCGACAAAATTCGGGAAGGCATTCTTTAAGACAACCGGTTGTTTCTGCCAGTATTTTTCTAAAAAATCAGGCCAGTTAAGATTTAGCTGATAAGCCATACATTCACACCCGTGAGAAGACAAACGGGCTTGATTATAAAGAGGCTAATACCCGGACCGCCTTGTCATTGGTCAAGGTCGCGTGTTGTGTGTGTCATCAGGCCGTCGGCGCATGGGTGTGCGGCGAGGTCAGTGCTGGCGGTAGTGTGACTCACGGGGCCTTCAGGCTGATGGGGCACAAGGCTTTCCCGGCCCATCCGTGGGCCTGGTATACCAGGCAGGGCGGCTTACTCTTCCTCAGGATGCGGGCAGTACAGGGTATACAGTGTGTTCAGGAGTGAAAGCACTCGTTCATCTTCAATGCGATAAAAAATCTGTTTGCCTTCCCGCCGGGTGGCGACCAGATTGAGCCGTCGCATCACCCCTAATTGTTGTGACAGTGTGGGCTGGTGTATTCCCAGTCGTTCTTCCAACTGAGTGACACAGGCTTCTCCCTGAGTGAGCTGGCACATCAGCAGCAGGCGATCATCATTGGCGAGCCCGCGTAGCACATCTGCCGCAGCCTGAGCCGCCTTTCTCATATCGTCGGGTAATTCCTGAGTGCAGGGTTGTGACATACTAGGACCTATCGTATTAATTGATATACCCGTCAGACTTCGCGTTACAGGTGCGTTCGAATTATTGAGGGTATATATGATGTTATGTCATTTCAATGTCGGCCCAACTTTTTAGGTTGATAAAACCATACAACAGTTGGCCGCTGCCGTACGGTAAATGATGTCTCGCATCCTGGCATCACCTTGCCAGCCGAATTAGTCAGGGAATATATCCACCGGGAGCGAAAGGTCGAGATGACTGAGTATCTCGACCAGCGTATCAAACACCACACGCACTCTGGCAGGAACCGGGCCCGGTTGCGGCCGATAAACATGCAGAGGCCAGGGAGCCGGCATATCGTCATTGAGCAAGGCGACAAGCTGGCCGCTGCGCAAGTACGGGGTCGCGATGATCCCTGATAACTGCCCGATACCGGCTCCAGACAAAACGGCGGCGCATTCCGCTTCAAGATCATCAACGACGATAACGGGCCGAGGTGGCGACAGAAGACGGCCCTGGCTGAATAACCACGGCCAGGCGCGCCCGGTACGACGATCCAGTAACGCCGTCGTGGGTAATTTTTCAAGCTCATCAACACGTTTCGGCGTACCGACGCGGGCAAGTAACTCGGGCGTCGCGACCACATAGAACGGCACTTTCTTTACCACTTTGGCGATCCAGCGATTATCGCGCACCGGGCCCATACGTATACCGATGTCAATCTGTTGATTGACGGTATCCGCCCACTCTTCCGACAGCCGCAAATCAAGAGACAAGCCAGGGAAATCCGCCAGCCGCTGACTCAATCTTGGCATGACGAGGCCACGTATAATGAAGGGCGGGGCCGTCATCCGGACTACACCTGTATATTCAGACAATTGACGGCGATTAGTGCGTTGAAATAGCCCATCGACGTTTGCTACCGCGTGCTGAGCGTTGTCGGCAAATCTTTCGCCGAAACTGGTCAATTGCACCCCGCGGGTGTTGCGGTGGAACAGTACTTCTCCCAGCTCCTCCTCCAGAGATTGAATGCCCCGGGTGATCACCTGTGCGGATACCCCCAATTGTTTGGCCGCATCACGAAAATTGCGGCTCGCCGCGGCTGTCGTGAATATGCGCAACATTTCCAGACGGTTCACGATGACTTCCCCCCCGATCGTCAGAGTTAGAGCCTATTCCAATAGGCCATTATTCCATAATTGGGAATAATAAAATCCAATTATATTGATTTACGGAATGGCTACAAGATCGCCACAATTAGCCGCGCAACCCAGGGAAAACATTCTCTTTTATTTAACAATACAGATAAAACCGGTGAATGCTGATGACCGACCTTCCGACGGCATACTTAATCGGTGCATTGACTGCCGATAGTCGAGTTTTTATGGCTCTACGCCAGGTGTTACGGCGGCGATGCCGGAGACTATAACGACAGTCTTATTCTAACAATTTGATAAAAATATATTTTTTCGATGTCTGTTGGTGCCGCCATCGAACGTCTTCTCCATCAATTAAGGGACGATCTCATGATAAAAGCTGTGCTGTTAACTGCTTCATTACTTACTGGTCTGATATCCGCTGGCGTACAAGCGCAGACGCCAATGCAAATTGCCGGCGACCCGGATGCGTTGTTCACCAGCCCGGACCCGCAACTGAATGCGAATAAACACGTGGTTTACCGCATTATTCGGGACTTACTTGAAGCCGGGCAGTGGGACAAGGCCGATGAGCTGCTCTCCGAGGACTACGTGCAACATAATCCGAACGCGCAGAGCGGGCGTGCCGCCGTTGTGGATTATTTCACCAACGTACTGAAAGTTAAGCCTCGTCCGATTCCTGCGCGACTCAATATGAAAATCATTGCCGTCATCGCCGAAGGCGATTTAGTGACGGTGCTTTACCCTCGAACGGTCAAAGACCCTAACGCACCTGACGGCGTTTATATGACAACCTGGTACGACACATGGCGGATTAATGGCGGCAAGGCGGTTGAACACTGGGATCCTGCATTATTGGGTGAGTCACCGGATTTACGTTAAGCAAGGCCGATTGATTGGAATGTTTCGCTGTTAATACAACGTGAAGAGGTATCAAAGATGGAACGTAGAGAGTTTCTGAAATTCGCTGCCGGAAGCGCTGCGCTTGTCGCAACAGGCTCGGTGCTGGCCCAGTCGGGTAAAGTGGGTGAAGCCATTGCGAGCTTTATACCTGAAAACGTACAGGGAACGGTGCTGCCGACACGTGGAAAAATAGCCAGAACATTATTACCGCTGAATGAGGTGGCGGCACCGGGTATCCGCTACCGGACGCCTTTCCGTTTTGGGATGGGGGGAACGCAAATCGGTAATATTTTTGCGCCTATCAGCGATGCACAGGCACAAGCGACGTTGCAGGCCGCCTGGGATGGCGGCGTTCGTTACTACGACACGTCGCCTTTCTATGGTCATGGCCTTTCAGAACATAGACTCGGCGCATTCCTGCGTGATAAACCACGGGATCAGTACCTTATTTCGACCAAAGTCGGGCGGGTATTTCACCCGAGCCGTCAACCCTTGCCGGCATCGCTGTGGGCGGACAAACTCAACTTTGCCTATGACTACGATTATACCGCGGCAGGCGCCAGACGATCCGTCGAAGATAGCCTCCAGCGCCTGGGCCTGGCCAGTATTGATATCGTCTATATTCACGATTTAGGGCCTGATAACACCGAGCTTTCCGTCCCCTGGACTACGTTCTTTGAGACGGCGCGTTATGGCGCGATGGCGGAACTGGAGAAGATGCGTAAGGAAGGATTGATAAAAGCCTGGGGCTTTGGCATCAATCGTCCCGATGCCGCCGTGATGGCGGCGGCGCTTGATGGCCCGACGCCGGATATTGTGCTGTTAGCCTGTCAGTACAGCCTCATCGACCATGAAGACACCGTGACGAAAACCTTTCCGGCGTTGGCCAAAAAAGGCATCACGGTCACGGTGGGCACGCCGCTCAATGATGGTTTCCTGGGGGGGCGCAATCGCTATCACTTCAGTACGCAACTGCCGCCAGGGGTGGTTGAGAAACGGGCGCGTCTGGCCACGATTGCTGACCGGCATGGCATTGATATCCGAACCGCCGCCCTTCAATTCGCCGCGGCCCCCTCGATTGTTTCGGCGATCATTCCCGGTGCCCGCACGCCTGAACAGGTGAAAGCGAATATACAATCGATGAAAGTCAGTATCCCACGGGCATTTTGGGATGAACTTCGCGAACAGAAGTTAATTACCGCCGATGCGCCCGTCCCCACCTAAGGGACGTTTTCAGCCAGCCCGAAGGTCATCTTCCAATCTTGCGGGCTGGATTCCGCATTTATTCAGCGATGACCGCTTGGTCGCGCCCCTGACGTTTAGCCTGATACAGTGCTTTATCGGCGCGTTGCACCAGGTGGTCGATACTTTCACCTGGGTGAGATTCCGCTATGCCGCAACTGATGGTCAGGTTAATGACCTGATGTTGATGCGACACCAGCGCAAAGCGGATGGCCCGGCGTATCTTCTCGGCAATAAAATGGGCCTGAGAATGTGAGCAATCTGCCAGCAGCAGTACGAACTCTTCACCCCCCCAGCGGCAGGCGGAGTCTGTTTTGCGAATCGTCCGCTGTATTAATCGCGCGGTGCGCACTAATACCCGGTCGCCGACGTGATGTCCGTACTGGTCGTTGATTTTTTTAAAATAATCCAGATCAATCAGAATGATGGAAAAGGTACGGTGCTGCGTTGATTGCTTTATCCGCAGGGTGCGAAAAACGTATTCAAATGCCTGCCGGTTCATCAGGCCGGTTAGTTTATCGGTGGTCGCCATCAGCTCAAGCCGCCGCTGGTAGGCGCCTATTGTCAGCCAGATCAACAACAGCATGGCGACGCTGACGGTAATGCTGATAGCGGTATTCTTCAGCAAGGTGGACCACAACTGCCGGTCGTGCGGCGTGCTGTTTTGTTCAACCATCAGCTTCCAGCCGAACTCCGGGATGATACGGGTATTCAAAAAGATGTTTTCGTTATTTAACGCGTACTGATAGTTGCCGCCCGGCGACGTCAGGATTTGGGTGGCCAGCGGCTGTAACCCCGGCTGTTGGTGAATATTGAGCGCACGATGAAAATTCCTGCTGTGTAGCATGACGTCGCCGTTTTCATCGATAAGGTAGATGGTGCGGTTGTAGCGTTGCTCATACGTTTCAATCAACTGAGTGACCCGTTGCACTGGCAGGCCGACGCCGGTGACGCCGAGGAATTGGCCGTTATAGTCGAGTACCTTGTAATTAATGAAAATATCCATCCGGGTGCGGTTCTCCGGATCAACGCCGATTTCAATGTCGTAAGGCTCGTTATCCTGTGCGTTCTTGATATCGAAAAACCATTGATCATCCGGAGATTGCTCGGAAAGCGTGTGAGTTATTTTTTCCGGATCGTAATAGCGCCGGGTATTATTGGAGACGAAAAAGGAAACCACAGTGTAAAAACGCCGGTCGATTTCCCGCAGGTAGCGGATCATCGCCTGCGGATCCGTCTCATTGGACAACACCCAGTCTTTTACGAAGGTGTCGTGCGCCATCAACGACGAAATGAAAATGGGGTTCAACAGATCTCGCTGAATTTCGGAATAGACATTATCGCTGGTAAGCGGCAACGAGCTTTCTGAAATCTCATCGAACAGCGAGTGACGGGCAACCTGATAACTGCTCCAACTGATCACGAAAAATGCGCTCAGTAACATGCAGGAAAACAGGATGGCGGCCCGTTTTTTGTTCATCCAATAGGTATGGGAAGTATGAGAAAAGGGCAACACGGCATCCTCTGGCGGCTGCCTGCCGACATGTCGCCGGAAGGCATTGATGCAAAATGCCGACATGTTAATGAAGTTAGCCCATAACGCCAATCACTGTATGCTTTCCATCGTGTTTTCTGTTCAAACTGGGGGCTACTCGGCTTTACGCCTATATTTCATCCTTCAGTTGTTTAAGCGCACAGCCTTGCTGTGGGTTTCATTTGGGGAGGCGCCTTTCTTGAACCACGGATCCCACGGTAAGCATCCTGCTAAACCGACCTCTTTATTTTTAGAGATCTTCCAACATTGATTAAAAACCAACACCCTGTAATTTGAAATATGACGGTTATATGACGGGTATAGTCTGGATATTCATGCAACCTACCCCTGAATTTAAGGAAGAAGCTGTTCGGTAGAGAACTGTGTAAGTGCGGCTATGCCGCTGCTACTTAATGTAGGTTGATGTCTATTTACTTCGAGATGGTACGCCCTACAGGATTCGAATTAGTCACGTATCTATATTGATATAAAAGGATTTTCACCAGTTCGAGAAACGTAGTGGCCCCCACCCCC
>NZ_CM001974.1:1298901-1333185 GCF_000406105.1 Dickeya chrysanthemi NCPPB 402
CCCAAATGGGCCCCCAAACCTTTCTGGCTGGATTTTTATGCAGGTTAACAGCATAAATTAATGAATTGCATATTTTTTTGAGTAATGGATGCATGTGGCTTTAATTGCTTGAATTCTCTACACGCATAGACTTGATATATGAAGGTCTGACTTGAATATCGTACATAAACTCGTTATTGGTAACGAAGCGGTGAGCCACCAGGCAGACTAAATAAGGGTGTAAAAATCGTTCAATGCTTTTACGGTTTGAGGCAAGCCTTGCCGAAGTAGAGCTTCAAGGTATTCATCGACTGATTTTGGCGGTTTCCTCATGCAACGGCGCTGTTCACTGACAGCAGATAACACAAGTGCCCGGTTTAAATCGAACAGATCTATGATGAAGTCATCTGGATGCAAAACTTCAATACCGAGGCTGTTGAGCGACTGACGAGGAAAGTCTTTCAGGTTAAACGTAACAATGGTTTCGGCGTTACCGCGAACAGCAGCAGCAACCACATGCCGATCATCGGGGTCTGGAAGAATGATGCCCGGAATGAGCGATTCAAACCCTGTGATCAGCGCATCAGGAAGCGCCTTATTCATCAGTTCACTGATTCGCAAGACATTCCCGGGCAATAGATCAGGTCTATTTGCCAATAAATTTCGTTTCCACTCATCCTCTATGACGACGGTCCATTTAGGCTGGTACAACCCTGTCAGCCCTAAGCGAATTAAGAGATCCCGCAGGAGAGATGGATAAATGACACACGCATCTAACACAACAGGATAAGGTGTATGAGTCATTAGTAAAATCCAAGCTTCTGGCTATGGTCGGTCAGTTCCTGCATTGCGCTACGGCTTTCATTATCCCGTTGGCGTTTATATTCCATCAGGTTCGCGAAAAGCACGCGACGGTGGCGACCGGTTTTATGAAAAGGCAGTTTCCCCTCTTCCAACAGTTTCACCATATGGGGACGTGAGACGTTGAGAATGTTAGCTGCTTCCTGCGTTGTTAATTCTGCATGTACAGGAACAACCTGAACCGCATTCCCCATAGCCAGCTCGCCTAGAATTGACATCAGCAGCTTCAGTGAAGACGTTGGCAATTCGATCTGGCGGGTGTTGTTTTCGGCGTCCTGAATCAAGATTTTTTGTGTTTCCACCTTTGTGGAGAGATAGGCAGCAAGTTCCCTTTGCCCGCGAACTGCTGCCTCAATCTCATTTGGAGCCGGAAGGCTCAGGCTATCAGGAATTGAGTGTGTCATCTTTGGTATTCCATTTTCAGTGCGTTAGTCAGCCAATTAGTGATTACGCTTTCAGCTTGAACGATGCCAAAAGCGGTTTAAGATAGATTATACGAAATAAACGAAAAGTGCGAAATAAACGAAAAGACTCTATTGTTGTACAGTTCTGCATACAAGCCTCATAAGGCTTATTGGCTAACCAGTTCTCTACACGCAGCCACCGGCACGCATTCAAACTCACGGACATTGTTCGTCACCAGTATCAAACCTGTCGAGCGCACATGGCCTGCTTGCTGGGTTGACCTCAGCGACAGAAAATCCTAGTGGTATCAATGAATATAACGGGGTTTTGTTGAATTCGGTAGAGTCTGGGAGAACTTAAAATGGTACGCCCTACAGGATTCGAACCTGTGACCTACGGCTTAGAAGGCCGTTGCTCTATCCAACTGAGCTAAGGGCGCCTTGACGGGAAACAGTCGCTTGGCGATGTGGGCTGGATTATACCGGGCATCACTGATGAGTCAATGAATTGGCGCGTGATTCAGAGCGGTCGGCGAATCCCTGAACAACTGTCGTATTATCTGTTGTTATTGATGCAAAGAGATCACTCCCTGCTGGATGCGTATCGCAATCGGAACAGTTTCGGCGATATCTGTTTGAGTTTTACCGCCATTGCTGAGTAAGTTATTACCACTCGTCTGCAGGTAATTAATGCAGGCTTTTGTTTTCATTCTACAGGTAACGGGTATTAAGACGTGGTTATGCCGGTTGCCGACAGTACCAGAGGCACATTTAGTGTATGCGTAAAGGGTTATTCAGGATTTGCAGTGGTATGTTGCTGATGGCGTTATTGGCTTTCAGTTCGCTCAGTGTTGCGGCGACGGACTCCGCGCCGGATGCGCAGGGAGAAACGACGGAAAAAGTGAATGTGGATACCGAACTGGTGAAGCTGCAAAAGCAACTGGACGGTATCAAACAGCAGGTTTCCGGTGCGGGCACCGACGCCAAACTCAATGTACTCAATGATACGACGCTGGAGTTGGTTGCCAGTGCGGATAAGCTCGCCGGCGTTCTGACGCCGATGCGTGCGCAATTACAGGCTCAACTGGACGTCTTGGGGCCTGCGCCGCAACCTCAGGCGGCGGTGAATGAAACAGCGGAAGTTACCCGCAAACGGGCCTCACTCAATCAACAGAAACAAAAGCTGGATGCCCAGGCCAGCCAGGTACAGGCGATTAAAACCGGCGCTGAAAACCTGTCGACGCAGATTCTGGCTTTGCGCCGTAATGTGCTGAAAAACCAACTGGCGCTTAATTCCGGCAGTATTCTCGGTAGCCGTTTTTGGTCGCCGATTATCAAGCCGCTACAGGAAGATATCGAGCGGCTATCGGATCTGAAAGATGACCTGAGCGAGGCCTTCGTCGCCGCCTGGAAACCCGACTGGCGTTATGGTTCGGTGTTTTTCCTGCTGCTGGCTGCGGCGCTGGGCACGGTGGGACGAAAACTACTGGAGAAGTATCTGGCGTTAGCCGGTATCCGCTTGTTGCCTGAAGGCCGATTGAGACGCAGTTTTTTGGCTATCGCCGTGGTGTTTTCCACTGTACTGATGATGGGGATGGCGATCCTGTTGGTGGATTATGTCTTCACTCGTCATGGCGACGTAACCGATCGCGCCGAAGGATTCATCGAGGGGCTGGTCAGGTTGGTTGTTTTCTGTTCCATGATTTCCGGTATCGGACGGGCTTTTCTCTCTAATCAGCGCCCATCCTGGCGGTTACCGGCGATTGCGAATCCCGTGGCGCGAGCGATGGAGCCGTTTTCGGTGATTGCCACCAGCTTTATCGTCATTTTTGGCGTGATTGAGCAGGTTAATACCGTAAGCGGTATTTCAGTCGGCGTGACGGTGGTGGGTAACGGACTGTCATCACTGTTTTTGGCGCTGACATCCGGGGCCATAGCCTTACGCAGTGATCAGATTCGTCGGCGTATTGTGGAAGCCGGCGAGGCGCCTGAAACACGTTCAACGCTGGCGGGGTTGATTCATCTTGCTGTTCTGTTGACTACGCTGGCGGTGTTGGTATCGCTGCTGGTGGGTTATATCTCGCTGGCACGTTTTCTGATGTATGAGCTGGTGTGGGTAGGCATAGTGCTGTCCTTGCTGTATCTGGCGACGACCTTTGTTGAAGATGTGTGTGAAAGCCTGTTTTCACCGGCATTTGCCAGCGGTCGGCAGATTAAGCGAACGCTGAATCTTGATGATCGTCATCTGGATCAGGCTGCGACCATTTTGTCTGCCGGATTGAAAGTCCTGCTGCTTTTGATGGCCGTCGTCGCCTTGCTGAACGGTACCTTCGGTTCCACCACACCGGTTGAGCTGGTACAGAAAATCGTGGAAATCTGGGGTGGGAAAGGACTTGAGTCCATCAGTATTGTGCCGGCTCATCTGGTCAACGCTGTGATTTTGCTGATTATCGGTATTTATAGCCTGCGAGTGTCCCGCCGCTGGCTGGAACACGACTTTTTCCCGAAAACGACCCTGGAAGCCGGTATCAAAGCGTCGTTGGTGACGCTGTACTCCAACATCGGCTACATCCTGATAATTCTGCTGACGCTGGCGACGCTGGGAATCGAATGGAACAAGCTGGCATGGATTGTGAGCGCCCTGTCGGTAGGGATTGGTTTTGGTTTGCAGGAGATCGTGAAGAATTTTATTTCAGGGTTGATTCTGCTGACGGAGCGGCCGGTTAAGGTCGGCGATCTGGTCAACATCAGTGGTGTAGAAGGGGATATTCGGCGCATCAATGTGCGAGCCACGGAAATTCAACTGGGGGATCGATCTACCGTGATCGTACCTAATTCTCAGTTTATTTCGCAGAATGTGCGCAATATTACCATGGGAAATCCTCAGGGGGTGGCAACGCTGGTGCTCACTTTCCCGTTGGATATTGATCCGGAAATGGTCAGACGCATTCTGTTGGATGCCTATGATGAGCATGAAAAGATTCTGGAAAACCCGGCACCGTCGGTGATGTTCAGTCAACTGATGCCGAACGGTATGGTGCTCAGTGTGACGGGGTATGTCAGTAGCCCTCGCATGGTGGCGTCGGCCAAGAGTGATCTGCTGTTCGATATCATCAAGCGGCTGAGAGCGGACAATATTCCTCTGGCGGTACCGCAGAAAATGGTACTGGAAAGCAGCGTAGATATTTCTGCGCTACAAACAGAAGCGTTACCCAGACAGTAAAGCGAGGCTACCGGCAGAGAGTATGTCGGTAGCCGCAGGAAACAGACCGGCTTTCCATTTAGTAACAGCCGGTCTTCTGGTGTGGGCGTTAGCGTGTCTGGGCGTGAGCCATCTTGATGTAGATATCACGCAGGCGGCGGGTAACAGGCCCCGGCTTGCCGTCGCCCACCTGTCGGCCGTCGATTTTTACCACCGGCAAAACAAATGATGTAGCGGATGTGATGAATATCTCTCGTGCCTGCCAGGCTTCTTCCGGCGTGAATGGCCGTTCTTCTACCGTGATCTGCTGTCGTTCCGCCAGTGCCAGCAGTGACTGACGGGTGATGCCGTGCAGGATGTCGTGACTCAATGGACGAGTGACTACGGTATTGTCTTCCCGCACGATGTAACAGTTGCAGGATGTGCCTTCGGTGATGAAACCATTCTCGACTAACAGGGCATCGTCAGCCTGCTGGGCATGTGCATACTCTTTCGCCATACAAGCCGCTAATAAACTGACGGTTTTGATATCACGGCGATGCCAGCGGATATCCGGACAGGTGACCACGGATAACCCTGTCTCCGCTTTAGGGTGAGCAATAATAGGGCGAGCCTGAGTAAACAGAACCAGCGTGGGTTTGACATCGGTCGATGGAAAGTAAAAATCGCGATCGCCGCCGTTGCCGCGGCTGAGCTGAAGGTAAATCGAACCTTCCCGCAACGCATTTCGCTCGATCAACTGCTGGTGGATGACTGTAAGTTCGTCGTTTGACACCGGCACCGATAGGGCAAGTTCGCGACAGGAACGCTGTAATCGCACCAGATGGGCGTCCAGATCGACCAGCCCGCCGTTAATGACGGATGTCACTTCGTATACGGCATCGGCAAACAGAAAACCGCGATCGAATACCGAAATAGTCGCCTGGGATTCCGGCAGATACTGACCATCAACATAAACCATACGCTGCATGACAACGCTCCTTAAACAATGTCGGGCAAAAACCATGCTGCGACGCCGTATTGATGGGGCGCGGCGGCTTCAGGCATGGGGGAAATTCAGGAATCGGACGGGCAGTTCTGCCAGCAAGCAGCAGTTGTAGGCGTTGGGGGCAAAGATTGTCGCGCGTCGTAACCGCGCATAAAGATACTGATTTCCCCGGTTGGGTGAAAGGGTGTCGCAACAGTCTCTCACAGGAAAAAAATATTTCATTGATATTGGCGACGGTGAGTTATCAAAAGTTATTCCTCTGGACAGGTGATTTACTGCAAAAATCGGCGGATAAACCGCATTTATAGCGGTTAAAAAATAATTATCTATCGCTATCGACAGCACCGATTAACTGGGATAGGGTGAATAACGACCCGTTTCGCGGGTCAGGCGTCGCTCGGACGGTCCGGGCGCTCACGTTATCCTGAGGATTCTATGGCTGAATTTAATTCTCCGCGCCGTTTTACGCGCATCGATCGTCTCCCTCCTTACGTTTTTAATATTACCGCTGAATTGAAAATGGCTGCTCGTCGTCGGGGCGAGGACATTATCGATTTCAGTATGGGCAATCCGGACGGCCCTACGCCGCCGCATATTGTTGAGAAACTGTGCGCGGTAGCCCAACGTGAAGACACCCATGGTTACTCTACGTCTCGCGGTATTCCGCGATTACGCCGGGCGATTTCCCGCTGGTATGCCGATCGTTATCAGGTAGAGATTGACCCGGAAAGCGAAGCGATTGTCACCATCGGTTCTAAAGAGGGGTTGGCGCATTTAATGCTGGCGACGCTCGATCATGGCGACACAGTGCTGGTGCCGAATCCCAGTTATCCCATTCATATCTACGGAGCCGTGATTGCCGGCGCACAGGTGCGTTCAGTACCGCTAATCGATGGTATTGATTTCTTCAACGAACTGGAGCGGGCGATCCGCGAAAGTATTCCCAAGCCTAAGATGATGATTCTCGGCTTTCCGTCAAACCCAACGGCACAGTGTGTTGAACTGGATTTTTTTGAGCGGGTTGTGGCACTGGCTAAACGCTATGGGGTGCTGGTGGTGCACGATTTGGCCTATGCCGATATCGTCTATGATGGCTGGAAAGCGCCGTCCATCATGCAGGTTCCTGGTGCTAAAGAGATTGCCGTAGAGTTCTTTACGCTGTCGAAAAGCTACAACATGGCGGGCTGGCGTATTGGTTTCATGGTGGGTAACCCGGAGCTGGTGAGTGCACTGGCGCGTATCAAGAGTTATCACGACTATGGCACATTCACGCCGTTGCAGGTCGCGGCGATTGCCGCTCTGGAAGGCGATCAGCAATGTGTGCGCGATATTGCCGAACAGTATCGCCAGCGCCGTAATATGCTGGTGAAAGGTTTGCATGAAGCCGGCTGGATGGTGGATGAGCCTAAGGCGTCAATGTATGTGTGGGCGAAAATTCCTGATGCCTACGCACAGTTGGGGTCGCTGGAGTTTGCCAAACGTCTGCTGGCGGAAGCCAAAGTCTGCGTGTCGCCCGGTATCGGGTTCGGCGATTATGGCGATACGCATGTCCGTTTTGCGCTAATCGAAAACCAGGATCGTATTCGGCAGGCGGTGCGCGGAATCAAAGCCATGTTTCGGGCGGATGGCGTATTGCCTGGCAATAAAAAAGGCGCTTAAGCCGTAGTGCACAGTTGCAGAAATATTTTTCTGATGGTTTGATCACGCCGTCCTTTGTCGCCCCTTGTGGCGACAAAGGGATAATGGTTTGCTAAGCAAATGCCCATATCGGGTATCCCAGAGATGGAACTTAATCAATAAGACGAGTCGAGTCATGCATGTATCTTCGTTAAAAGTGGTGTTTTTCAGTGTTTGTTGTCTGAGTCTCGCGGCCTGTCAAGCGCCCGCACCGGTGAAAAACAGCGCTTCCCGCAGTGCAACCAGCGTGTCGGTCAATGAGCAAATCGGTCAACTGGCATCATTGGTCGCCGCCAGTAAATATCTTCGCGTACAGTGTGAGCGCAGTGACTTGCCGGACGACGGTACTATCCTGAAAACGGCGATGAGTGTAGCGGCGAAAAAAGGCTGGGATACCACCCGTTATCAATCTTTACCGCAACTGAGCGAAAACCTCTATCAAGGGTTGCTGAAAGACGGCACGCCGAAGGCAACGCAATGCTCGTCTTTCAACCGCAGCATGACGCCGTTCCTTGACGCCATGCGTACCGTCCGCTGAGGAAAAGGCAACTGCATGGCGTGCAGTTGCTGTGCTACTTCTTCGTTGTTCTGACGGTTTTCTCTGATTTGGACGGGGGCGGTGTACTGCCGTCATCGGCATCGCTTCCCGGTTTTCCGCCGGGCCAATCCTGTAGTGAATCCAGAATGAACGGCTCGCCATCAAAGCTGAAGATCACCATATCCTGTTCAATTTGCTCGATTATCAGCCCAGGATACGGTGTATCGCCTTCCCGATAACGTTCCCCATTCAGCGTGACGCTGCGTTTATCCGGATCGGACGTATAGACATGTGCGCTGAAGGCGATGTAGGGCAGTTCGCCGGGATTGGCCGTTTGCCAGCCCACTGACGATTTCGGCGGTGCTTTTTCCTGTGCAGCCTCCGGCGGCTCTGTAGCCTGAGGGGGAAGTGAAGCCGTGGCATCGACAGGTTTTTCGGGTGTTGCCGTTGCGGGTACGGCAGGCGGCGTCGGTAACGCCGCAACGGTTGCGACGGGAACGGAAGGCGAATGGATATCCATCCAGTGTTGATGGCCGAACCACCCCAACGTAAACAGCAGTAGTGCATAGACAACCAGCAAATAGCCGGGGATACGGTAACCCGTCTGGGAGGGTGATGTTACTTCCGGTGTATTTTTCACGTCTTACCTCAAAACGTTATGCAACCTGATGCTCTTCCTGAACATACCAGACCGACTTTAACTGGAGTGCAAAAGCCTTATTCTTCAGGGAATGAAAAGCAATAATCAACGCTTCATCCCATTTATGTGACCTAACAGCCATTTCGACAACATTCTATTACGCTGATCATTAATGCCGGTAAAAGTTTGAGGCCGGTCGCAAAAAAAAACGGGAATATGTTTTAATGAAACGGTGTTTTACTATCCTAATGTTGCTGTTTCTGTTTGCCAGTACATAAAAGAATCAAAAGAGGCAATGGGATATAGTACAGGTAACAACAAATAACGCCAGGTGATTAAATAGCCCGTGCACCTCAGATATTTGTGTTATTGATTCATTGACAGAGTGGTTATTGCCTTTTATCCCGGCATCGATAACCGGGTATCAAAATAAAGAAACCTGCAATTCGGGGTTGTTATATACCCAAAATAATTCGAGTTACAGGAAGGCGGCAAGAGAGAGACAAATTCGTCGGGAACGAATTTGACCAGCCAACGGCTGGCCTCTGGTGAGAGACAGGATGTCTCTCATTTAATCCCGATGAGCTTACTCAGGTAAGTGATTCGGGTGAACGACAAATCTGCCGGGAGCAGATTTGAACGCAGCTCGCTGCGGCCCGTAGGGCGAGGCCCAGGGATGGGCCGAGTAATAAAGCCAACACACCTGCAACTTGAAGTATGACGGGTATAGGTAAAAAGCGGTACGTTATTTGCTGCGGCAGCGTTTTATTTTTGTGTAAGTCGGCAATATCGGTCATACAGGAAATGGGCATGTAAATAGAATGTGATTTTCTTGTATCGCGGAATATTTTCGCTATGCCCGACAAACTGCGGCAATAGCAACGTTACGGGTTGCGTCGGGGTTATTGGAAAATAGTGGGAAAAATGGTTGCTGACCGGGGGATTGTCTTGTCATTAACCTGAGTTATATTGTTGATGGTTTTAGTGCTATCCGGCACGATGATATTGCGTGCTTCTTGCCTGGCATATACCCAAAATAATTCGAGTTGCAGAAAGGCGGCGACGCAGTGAATCCCCAGGAGCTTACATAAGTAAGTGACTGGGGTGAGCAAGGAAAGCCAACGAACCTACAACTTGAAGTATGATGGGTATAAACAGGATGCCTGTCAGCCAGCAACACGATTGCAGACAGGTTTAGCGCAGGCAGTGGCCGACTGAAAACGGTCGGCTCATGAATATGATGATGGCGCGTTTGTGGCCTTTCCGGCAAGTCAGTTTGAAAGCGTCATTCGTTGTTCGTGCCGGTGATTTATAGAGTCGATGCGGCGTTAAGACGACAACAAATGCAGAAGTACTATTTTTTTCTTCGAAAATGGTGCTGTATGGCCCTTATTCCACGTTTACGGACGTGGCAAGGATAATCGGCGAACACATAGGGATAATGTTTGCAGATGAATATCTCAAAACTGCCACCGTTATCTCCGTCTGTCATCAGACGGATTTTATTTTATCTGTTGATGCTGCTCTTTTGTCAGCAACTGGCAATGATTTTCTGGCGTGTCGGCTTGCCTGATAATTCGCCGGTCGCCAGTGTGCAGATCACCCCGGCACAAGCCCGGCAGCAGCCCGTCACTCTGAATGATTTCACGTTATTCGGCGTGTCTCCCGAAAAAAATAGATCGGGTGCGCTGGATGCGTCGCAAATGAGTAATTTACCCCCTTCTACGCTGAATCTTTCACTGACCGGCGTGATGGTGGGCGACGATACCGCCCGCTCCATCGCCATCATCAGTAAAGACAACGAACAGTTTAGTCGTGGCGTCAATGAAGAGGTTCCTGGTTATAACGCCAAAATCGTATCGATCCGGCCTGATAAGGTGGTGTTGCAGTATCAGGGGCGTTATGAAGTGCTGGGACTGTACAACCAGGAAGAAAATAGCGCAGACGGCGTATCTGGTGCGCAGTTAAACGAGCAACTTCAGCAGCGTGCTTCCACCACCATGAGCGATTACGTCTCTTTTTCCCCGGTGATGAACGACAACAAACTTCATGGGTACCGATTGAATCCGGGGCCGAAAAGCGATTCGTTCTATCGCGTCGGGCTGCAGGATAACGACATGGCTGTGGCCCTGAATGGATTGGATTTGCGTGACGAAGAGCAAGCTAAAAAAGCCATGGAGCGCATGGCGGATGTGCATAACTTTACCCTGACGGTGGAGCGGGATGGACAGCGTCAGGATATTTATATGGAATTTGGGGGAGACGAGTAACGTGCTTGGCAAAGGGATAAAAAAAAGTTGGGGGTGGCTGGGCTTAACCGTTCTCCTGCTTGGCTCGCCATGTGGCTGGGCTGCTGAATTTTCAGCCAGTTTTAAAGGAACCGATATTCAGGAGTTCATCAACACCGTCAGTAAAAATTTGAACAAAACGGTGATTATCGACCCAACGGTGCGCGGTACTATCAGCGTGCGCAGTTACGATATGATGGACGAAGGACAATACTACCAGTTCTTCCTCAGTGTCCTTGATGTGTATGGTTTTTCGGTGGTGCCGATGGATAACGGCGTCCTGAAAGTCATCCGTTCCAAAGATGCTAAATCGTCGTCGATTCCTCTGGCTAATAACGAACAACCGGGCGTCGGCGATGAACTGGTGACCCGTGTCGTGCCGCTCAACAACGTGGCGGCGCGGGATTTGGCTCCGTTGTTGCGCCAGCTTAACGATAACGCGGGTGCCGGTACGGTAGTGCACTATGAACCGTCCAACGTCCTGCTGATGACGGGGCGTGCGGCGGTGATCAAGCGGTTGGTCGATATCGTCAATACCGTGGACAAAACCGGCGATCGTGAAATGATCACCGTGTCATTGAATTACGCATCGGCGGAAGATGTCGCCAAATTGGTGAACGATCTCAACAAGACCGACGAGAAAAACGCATTGCCAAGCACCATGCTGGCCAATGTGGTGGCGGATGGACGTACCAACTCGGTGGTGGTCAGCGGCGAAGAAAACGCCCGCCAGCGCGCGGTGGAGATGATCCGCCAACTGGATCGCAAGCAGGTGGCGCAGGGTGGGACTAAGGTTATCTATCTTAAGTATGCCAAGGCGTTGGATCTGATCGAAGTACTGGCCGGTAATGGGACCAGCGGTAATCGTAATTCATCGTCGACAAACTCATCGCGCCCTTCCTCAACGCGTTCGAGCAGCACGTTAAACAATAGTAACTCCAGCTCATCCGGCAGTAGTTCCGGCAGTGGTTCATCGTCATCATCCTCCAGTTCCAGTATGGGATTTGGTTCCGCGTTTGGCTCGGCCAATAGTTCGGGCGGGCGGACGATTGTGATCCAGGGCAAAGAGGTGACGGTACGCGCTCATGATCAGACCAACTCGCTGATCATTACAGCTCCGCCCGATATCATGCGTGATCTGGAACAGGTGATTAATCAACTGGATATTCGCCGTCCGCAGGTGCTGGTAGAGGCGATCATCGCCGAGATTCAGGATGCCGATGGCTTGAATCTGGGGATCCAGTGGGCCAACAAACGCGCAGGGATGACCCAGTTCACCAATACGGGCATTCCGATCTCTACGGCAATGATCGGAACCGATCAGTTCCGCAGCGACGGCACGCTGACGACGGCGTATGCCAGTGCATTGAGTAACTTCAATGGCATTACTGCCGGTTTTTATCGTGGCAACTGGTCCATGCTGCTGACGGCATTGTCCAGCGACGGCAAAAACGACGTGTTGGCGACGCCAAGTATTGTGACGCTGGATAACATGGAAGCGACCTTCAATGTGGGGCAGGAAGTGCCGGTGTTGACGGGGTCGCAAACGACGGTTGGTTCAGGAGACAATATTTTTAACACCGTAGAGCGTAAGACTGTCGGCATCAAACTGCGGGTAAAACCGCAGATCAACGAAGGCGATTCGGTGTTGCTGCAAATTGAGCAGGAAGTCTCCAGTGTGGCGGAAGGCAATGGCAGCAGCAACAGTTCCCTGGGGGTGACTTTTAACACTCGTACTGTAAACAACGCCGTGATGGTCACCAATGGCGAAACCGTAGTCGTGGGCGGCCTGCTGGATAAAACCGCCATTGAAACCAATAACAAAGTCCCGTTGCTGGGCGATATTCCGTGGCTGGGCAGCCTGTTTCGTTCGAAAACCCAGACGATGAGCAAACGCAACCTGATGCTGTTCCTGCGTCCGACCATTATTCGCGACCCCCAGCAGTATCAGCAGGCATCGATTAGCAAATACAATTCTTTCAACAACGAGCAGCAACAGCAGCGTGGTCAGGGTAACTCGGTGCTGGACAACAACACTCTGCGTTTATCCGGTGGCAATACCTACACCTTCCGGCAGGTGCAATCGTCCATCTCCGCGTTTTATCAGCCGGAGGGGCGATGAGCGATCAGCCCGTTCACACATCCGAACTGAGGCCGGTACTGCCGTTTGCGTTTGCCCGGGCTCAGCAAATTCTGCTGCTGCAGGATGAGTCGGCCTCGGCGGCGGAGGTGGTTTGTGTCCCTGAGACGCCTGCGTTGGCGTTACTGGAAGTACGCCGGGTTGCAGGGGTGGCGTTGACGGTGAGCCAGGTCAGCCCGGAGGAATTTGAACGGCAATTGGTGATGCGTTATCAGCGCGACTCCGAAGAAGCGCGCCGCCTGATGGAGGATATCGGTAACGATATCGATTTCTATACGCTGGCCGAAGAGCTGCCGGACAGCGATGATCTGCTGGATGGCGAAGATGACGCGCCGATTATTCGGTTGATTAACGCCATGCTTACCGAAGCCATCAAACACAAGGCTTCGGATATTCATATCGAAACGTTTGAGCGCCATTTGCTGATTCGGTTCCGTATTGATGGCGTGTTGCGGGAAATCTTGCGCCCGCAGCGTCAACTGGCGTCTTTGCTGGTATCCCGTATCAAGGTGATGGCCAAACTGGATATCGCCGAAAAACGTGTGCCGCAGGATGGCCGTATGGCGCTGCGTATCGGCGGGCGGGCGATTGACGTGCGTGTCTCGACCCTGCCGTCCAACTATGGTGAACGCGTAGTATTGCGTCTGCTCGATAAAAACAGCGTCCGGCTCGATCTGGAAACATTGGGGATGGCCGAGCACCATCGCCGTCAGTTGGATACGCTGATCCATCGTCCGCACGGCATTATTTTGGTGACCGGCCCGACGGGCTCGGGGAAAAGTACCACCCTGTATGCGGCATTGAGCCGCCTCAATTCTGCCGAACGCAACATCATGACGGTGGAAGATCCTATTGAATACGAGCTGGAAGGCATCGGGCAGACTCAGGTTAACCCTAAAGTCGATATGACATTCGCACGTGGTTTGCGTGCGATCCTGCGTCAGGACCCGGACGTGGTGCTGGTGGGGGAAATCCGTGACGGCGAAACGGCGCAAATTGCGGTACAGGCATCGTTGACCGGCCATCTGGTGTTATCCACATTGCATACCAATAGCGCGTTGGGCGCATTGTCCCGTCTTCAGGATATGGGCATCGAGCCGTTCTTGTTGTCCACATCGCTGCTGGGAGTGTTGGCGCAGCGGCTGGTGCGTACGCTATGCCCATCATGTCGCCAGCCTTACACCATCGATCACGAGCAAGCGGAGCAAACCGGCCTGGCGGCAGGCACTACGCTCTACCATCCCGGCGGTTGTGAAAAGTGTAATTACAGCGGTTATCGTGGCCGTACCGGCATTCATGAATTACTGCTAATCGACGATACAGTGCGCGCCGCTATTCATCGTGGCGAAAGTGAACTGGGTATCGCCCGGATGCTGGGCGCTAAGCGGGTCACCATTCGTCAGGATGGGCTGGACAAGGTTCTGGCGGGCATCACCACCTGGGAAGAGGTGGTGCGTGTAACGAAAGAGGAATGACATGGCGCTGTTCCAGTATCAGGCATTAAATGCCCAGGGAAAAAAAGTCAGGGCATGCAGGAAGCGGATTCAGCCCGTCACGCGCGTCAACTGCTGCGTGAAAAAGGGTTGGTGCCGGTCAAAATCGAGGAACAGCGCGGTGAGGCGGCTCCCCGCAGTGGTTTTTCTCTGTCATTTGGCCGTTCGCATCGTATCAGCGCCAGCGATCTGGCGTTGTTGACTCGTCAACTGGCGACGTTGGTGGCGGCGGCTCTGCCGCTGGAAGAAGCGCTGGACGCAGTCGCTAAGCAAAGCGAAAAACCGAAACTGAGCGCGCTGATGGCGGCGGTACGCGCCAAGGTCGTGGAAGGGCATTCGCTGGCCGAGGCGATGGGGAATTTTCCCGGCAGTTTTGAGCGCTTGTATTGTGCGATGGTCGCGGCGGGCGAAGCGTCCGGTCATTTGGATGCCGTGCTGAACCGGCTGGCGGATTACACCGAACAGCGCCAGCAGATGCGCAGTCGGATTCAGCAGGCGATGATTTATCCCTGCGTGTTGACCCTGGTGGCGATTTCGGTGGTATCGATTTTGTTGTCTGCCGTCGTGCCGAAGGTTGTCGAACAGTTTATTCACATGAAGCAAGCGCTGCCGTTGTCCACCCGTTTACTGATGAGCGCCAGCGATGCAGTGAGAACCTACGGGCCTTGGGTGGTTCTATTACTGGTGCTTGCGATCATGGGATTTCGCGTATTACTGCGTCAGGAAAAACACCGCCTCGTTTTTCATCGCCGTTTATTGTTCCTTCCCGTCGTCGGGCGTGTTGCCCGAGGCCTGAACACCGCCCGCTATGCCCGCACCCTGAGCATCCTTAACTCCAGCGCCGTGCCGCTATTACAGGCGATGCGTATCAGTGGCGATGTACTGACCAACGATTATGCCCGTTTTCGGCTGGGGCAAGCGACCGATGCCGTGCGTGAAGGCGTGAGCCTGCATAAGGCGCTGGAGCAAACCGCGCTGTTCCCGCCGATGATGCGCCACATGATCGCCAGCGGCGAGCGCAGCGGCGAGCTCGACGGCATGTTAACCCGCGCGGCGGATAACCAGGATCGTGAATTCAGCGCTCAAATGACGCTGGTGCTGGGGCTGTTCGAACCCCTGCTGGTGGTGAGCATGGCCGGCATTGTGCTGTTTATCGTGCTGGCGATTCTCCAGCCGATTCTGCAGTTGAATACCCTAATGAGTATGTAGCGAAGATTGATACGTTAATGAGGTAACGAAAAGATGGAACGACGTCAGCGAGGTTTTACCCTGTTGGAAATTATGGTGGTCATCGTCATTCTCGGTGTACTGGCCAGTCTGGTTGTCCCGAACCTGATGGGCAACAAAGAAAAAGCCGACAAGCAGAAAGCCGTCAGCGACATAGTGGCGCTGGAGAGCGCGCTGGACATGTACAAACTGGATAACAGCCGTTACCCGACAACCGAGCAGGGGCTGGGAGCGCTGGTGAAAAAACCGACCACGCCGCCGGAGCCGCGTAATTATCCGCAGGATGGGTATATTCGTCGTTTACCGCAAGACCCGTGGGGCGCGGAATATCAACTGGTTAGCCCAGGCCGCCACGGCAAGATAGACGTGTTCTCCTATGGCCCGGACGGCATGCCGGATACCGATGACGACATCGGCAACTGGAATGTCGGCAACGGCGCGCACAACAATGGCGGCAACGGTAACGGGAATCCCTGATCGTGCGTCAGCGGGGATTCACGCTGCTGGAAATCATGCTGGTGGTGTTGCTGGCCGGTGTGGCCGCCACATTGGTAATGATGGCGATTCCTGCGCCGAAGCAGCAGGATAGCGGCTGGCAGATCGCCCGCTTCAAAGCGCAATTGCAGTATGCGGTAGAGGACAGCCAGATGAATGACCATATTCTGGGCATTTATATTCAGCCTCACCGCTGGCAATACGCCTTGCTACAGCGTCAGGTGGTGGAGAATTCGCCGGAAGAACAACAGCGTCTGCGCTATGTCTGGATACCGTGGCAACCGTACCGCATGTCGGTTCCCAGCGAGTTGCCGGACAGCTTTCACATCGAGCTGTCTACACAAGTCGGGGCCGCGGGAGACGGCACCGGTTTTTCCCCAGGCAACGGCGATCCTCATGTTCTGATTCTGCCGGGCGGCGAAGTGACGCCATTTCGTCTGACCTTGCGTAATGGCAACGATTCCGCCTGGTTACAGGTGGATACCAACGGTCAGGTGCACACGTCGCCGGAAGCGGAGCAGTAAGGGATGAAACAACAGGGAATGACGTTGCTTGAGGTGATGGTGGCACTGGTCATCTTTGCGCTGGCGGGTTTGACGGTGCTGAAAACGACGGCTCAGCAGGCGAATGGGTTGGGGCGCCTGGAAGAGAAGACCTTCGCACTCTGGATTGCAGAAAATCAACAGGCGGCGATGCGGCTGGAAAAACAGTGGCCGCAGAGCCAATGGGTCGATGGTGAAGTGAATTTCGCCGGTTCACTGTGGTTTTGGCGTATTCAGGGCATCGCCACGGCGGATACGCGGGTGCGGGCAATTGATGTTGAAGTTCGTCATGATCGCGACAGCCGGGCGGCGGATGCCGTCTTGCGCAGTTATCTGGTCCAGCCCGGAGAACCTGCGCAGTGAAGCAGCCTGAACGCGGTTTTACCCTGCTGGAAGTGATGCTGGCGCTGGCGATTTTCGCTGCGTTGAGTCTGGCTGCCTCGCAGGTGATGAACGGTGTGATGCGCAATGACGAGGCGTCTGCGCGTAAAGAGGCGCGTCTGGCCGAGTTGCAACGCGGTTTTTCCTTGATGGAGCGGGATTTTTCACAAATCGTTCCGCGCCGCAGCCAAGGGTATGAGCTGGGGTTTTACGCCGAGCGTTATCAATTAAGCAGTGCCGATTGGGCCGTCAGTTTTATTCGCAACGGCTGGCTCAACCCTCTGGGGATTATGCCGCGTTCTGAATTACAGCGGGTGGGATACCGGCTACGCGGCGATACGCTGGAGCGGCTGTTTTACGATTCCTCGGAACCGCTGTCGACGCAGGAACCGGCGGTACGCCCGGTGTTAACCGGCGTGACGGGGTTTGTTCTGCGCTTTTTCGGTAAGGACGGCTGGCAGGAGCGTTGGGATGACCCGGCCAATCTGCCGCAAGGTATCGCTATCGTTGTTACCTTACGCGATTACGGCGAGATTACCCGTATATTCCTGATCACGCCGCGCTACGCGGAGCCGCAACCCAAAGGCGGTCCGAACGATAATAACAGCGACGAAAATAAGGACCAACAGAATCAGGAGCAGCAACCACAGGAAAATAACGATTCGTCCGGCGATCAGAGTCAGGCCTCGCCGGATGATAACGGCGGAGGTGACTCGTGAGTCGTCGGCAACGGGGTGTCGCTTTGTTGATCGTGATGCTGATGCTGTCGTTGATGGTCACGATTGCGGCGTCTATTACCGAGCGCAGCGGCAAAGCGTGGCAGCGTACCAGCAATCTGTTGAATCGTACCCAGGCGCGTTGGTATGCATTAGGCGCAGAGGCGTTGATTTCCAACGTATTGCAGCGTGACGCGCAGGCCTCGCCGGAGAGTACCTTTATCGGTCAGCCCTGGTCAAAAGTGGATCACCAGATGATGGCGGACGGCACTGAAATTCGTGCTCAGGCGCTGGACGGGCAGGCATGTCTCAATCTGAACGCGTTGAGCCCGGCTAGAAAGCTGACGCCCAATAACGCATCCGGTAATAACACATCCGGTAATAACAATGCGGCTAACGGCAGTAGCGGCAACGGTAATTCGCCTCAGCCGCCCAAAGTCGGCACTTCTGAGCAAGTGCCTTATGCGGCACAGGTTTTTCGGCAGTTAATGATCGTACTGGGGGAAGACCCTAAGCAGGCGGAGCGTATAACCGACGCCTTACGGGATTGGCTCGACGAAGATAGCGAACCGTTGATGAATGGGGCGGAGGATGACAGCTATGTCAATTTTCATCCCGGTAATCAGCGTATGACGGACGTTACGGAATTACGGGCGGTCATGGGCATGGATGCGGCGTTGTACCGCCGGTTATTGCCTTACGTTTGCGTGTTGCCGGTGGATAAACTGGCGATTAACGTCAACACCCTGATGCCGGGCAGCGCGCCGCTATTATCGGCGTTATTTATGGGCGATATCAGTCTGGATATGGCCGAGCGTATTTTGCAACAACGACCGCCGCAGGGATGGCGCAATCTTAATGATTTTATGGGAATGTCGGCGCTGCCGGAAAGCGGCAAAAATGGCGCTCGTCAGGTGTTGGTTATCAAGAGCGACTGGTTCTTCGCCGACATTCAGATTCGGGTGGACGACAGTGAATTCTATCAACGCAGTCTGTTTCATCGCGGTAAACAGATCGAGGTGGTACAACGTCAGTACGGGGGATATAGGACGGTGAACCCATGAGTAAGGCAGAGAATACCAGCGGTAAACAGCAACTGATTCTGCGGCTGAGCGCAGATACTTCAGATAGCCTGGAATGGTTAATCTGGTCCGTCAGCCGCCATCAAACCCTGACGACAGGCAGCGGAACGCTGGAAAGCCTTCAGGCGGTGTTGGCGGATTATCCGGTGATATCGGCACGAGTACTGGTGCCGTCAACCGATGTGACATTTCATACCTTGTCTTTGCCGCGTCAATCACGCCGGCAATTATTACAGGCCATTCCATTCATGCTGGAAGAGCAGGTGGCGAGCGATATTGACCAACTGCATTTTGCCGTTATGGATATGCATGGGGATAACGCGACGGTGGCCGTGGTGCAGAAATCGCGATTGCGGGCATGGCTGAATCAATGCGAGACGCTGGGCGTTCCCGTAGAGACGGTGGTGCCGGATGTGATGGCATTGCCGCGAGCGGACAGCGCCTGGAGCGCCATCAGCCACCGGAATCTGTGGTTGTTTCGGCTGGATTCGGGTATCGGTATGGCGGCGGAGGAGAACTGGTATCAGTCGCTGCTGGCCGGCTTTCAGCCGCTGCCTGCCGTACACTGTTATAGCCCGGTACCCGCGTCGGCACTCACCTGGCAGCCTCAGCCGGTCACGGATTTATTGACGCTGGCGGCTCAGGTGAACTTGTCGATGAGTATGGATTTGCGGCAAGGGGAGTATGCGCCGGTGAAGCCCTGGAAACAGGCGTTGTTACCGTGGCGCAATGTGCTGATCGCGCTGTCCGCCTGGCTGTTGCTGGTGCTGGGGGAATCCGTCTGGACGCATTATCAGTGGTATCGCCAGGCGGATTACTGGCGTCAGGAGAGTGTGCGGGTGTATCGCAAGCTGTTTCCGGATGAGAAACAGGTGGTGAACCCACGCGCACAGATGCAGCGTCATTTACAGGAAGTGCGTGCCGGCGTCAGTGGTTTCGCGTTAACCGAACAGATGAACCGGCTGCAACAACTGGTTGCGCAGAATGAAGGCGTTTCGTTGCAGTCGCTGTCGTACGATCGCAGTCGTGATGAGTTGCGCCTCAGCCTGCGTGCCACCTCCTATGCGCAGATGGAACAGTTCCGCCAGCAGGCTCAGGCATATTTCCAGATCCCGCCGGGTGAAATGAAGCAGGAAAAAGATCATGTGGAAGGCCAGTTAACCTTAAGGAGTCAGCCATGAATGAATTGCGTCGTCGCTGGCAGGTAATGAGCCAACGCGAGCGGCTAATGGCACTGGCGTGTGGCGGTCTGGTCGTGTTATGCCTGTTGTATTATCTGATCTGGGCGCCCTGGCAGGAGAGTGCGCGGCAATGGCAAATGACTGTCGAACGTGAGCGCCAGACAGTGCGGTGGATGCAACAACAGGCGCCGCGATTGCCGCCGCCGGAAGGTGCGCGGCGGCAGATAGCCGGTCGCGATATCAGCCTGACGGTATTGGTGCCGCAAAGCGCGGTCCGCTACGGCATTACCGTGTTGCGTATGCAACCGCAGGAGTCGCAGGTGTCGGTGACGCTGGCCCGTAGCGATTTCAATAATCTGCTGCACTGGCTGGCTGAACTGGAGCAGAAAAACGGCGTCATCACCCAAGGGATAGATGTGACGGCCGTTCCCAACAGCCCTGGTATCGTAGAAGTCACCCGCCTGTCTCTGGAACGGGTGCTGTAATCGGCGCAATGGCTGTCCTGCCGGATATCAGGCAGGCGCATCGCGTAGCGCGAAGCCGTCATCGATAATCAGCCAGTCTGCGCGCTGGCGCGCAAAAAACGACGCCCGTTGCCTGCCTGTCTGGCAGGGGCGAATATATTGTGTCAGCATACCGGGTCATCAGGGATCGGAATGGGAGAACGACATGGATCTGATCGCCTTTGCCAACACATTCCCGCGTGTCTGGCTGCTCGCACTGTTGTTGCTGGGCCTGATTATCGGCAGTTTTCTCAACGTGGTGATT
The DNA here is from genome assembly GCF_000406105.1 of Dickeya chrysanthemi NCPPB 402. Taxonomy (NCBI): domain Bacteria; kingdom Pseudomonadati; phylum Pseudomonadota; class Gammaproteobacteria; order Enterobacterales; family Pectobacteriaceae; genus Dickeya; species Dickeya chrysanthemi. Next base: position 1,319,504 of record NZ_CM001974.1, read on the forward strand.
TATCGGCTGCCGCTCATGCTGGAGCGGAGTTGGCGGCAGGAGGCACGTTTTCACCTTGGTCTACCGGCTGGCAGGCCGCTTGCTCGTTATGATCTTTGCTGGCCGCCTTCTTCCTGTCCCCATTGCCATCAGCGACTGCGTATGCGCGACAACATTCCGTTGCTGAGCTGGATATGGCTGCGTGGGCGGGCGCATTGTTGTGGCGGCGCGGTGTCATGGCGTTATCCGCTAATTGAATTGCTGTCCGGGTTATCGTTTCTGCTGGCCGGCTTACTCTGGCAACCGGGGTTGGCGTTGCTGGGGGCATTGTTGTGTTTTGGCATATTGCTGGCGCTGGCGGCGATTGACGCCCGAACACAGTTACTGCCCGATGTGATGACATTACCGCTACTATGGGGCGGGTTATTGTTTAACCTGGCGGATACCTTTGTGCCGCTTGAACAAGCTGTTGTTGGTGCCGTGGCCGGTTATCTGTCGCTGTGGCTGATTTACTGGGCATTTCGTCTGCTGAGCGGACGCGAAGCGCTGGGACATGGCGATTTTAAACTATTGGCGGCGCTGGGAGCCTGGCTGGGCTGGCAGGCGCTGCCCAATCTGGTGTTGATTGCCTCGCTGACCGGTCTGACGGCGACGTTATTGTGGCGGCGGATACACCGCCTCAGCATGCAGCAACCGCTGGCGTTTGGCCCCTGGCTGGCGGTGAGTGGCGCGATGGGTCTGGTGCTGAATGTGCTGGGCGGCTGGAGCCATTGAACGGGTGATGTTCGGTGTGCGCCGCCTGATTACCGGGGCGGATCGTTATGCTAAACGGCACACCCTCGCATTCACAGCTTCGTGAGTTGTTGATTATTGTGACCGGCTTTTTGCTATAACTTGCTATAAAAAAGAAACAGGCTGGCAAGAAGGGCTGCCAGCCTGTCGTTTATTCGCCTTTCGTGTACTGATAATTATTTTTTGTTGTTGCTTCGGCAGGAGCCTTCTGCCGAAGTGGATGAGGAAACACCGTCAGGGTTATTCCAGCATCAGTAAAAAAGTGCCTACCCACAAAAACAGAATGAATGAAACGCCCATGAATAAGTACTTCACTGATTTCTCTCCAGCAATATCACGCCAGCAATGATTCCGATTGTGCGTTAACTTTCAGGAAGCGCCGGTGTTCGGGCGGTTCCCCAGTCACTGCTGCAGATGCAGGCAGATGATGGAATCGGCGCTAATCTACGCCGGGTCAGGGACGAAGTTCAAGGGGGATAACGTTAAATTCGGTGGGAATAGCATTAAAAAGCATTGACGACCAGACGAAAAGCCATGCTTTACCAGACTTGGGAGCAGCGGATCAGATTATGCAGACAAATACCACTTTTGAGCAGTTGTGCCGGCGTCTTGATCAGGCACAGGTGCGTTATCGGGTAGTGCATCACGACAGCGCCGGACGTTCGGAGGAGGTTGCCCGTATACGCGGCACCGAACTGGCATTCAATGCCGGTTCGTTAACGTGCTCGATGATTCTTAATACCGAGGATTATCGGCGTATCGCCTGTCCTCAGGAACTGCCGTTTTCCCGGTCTACTGCATGAATCAGCATATTATTCTGTAGCAACTGCAAGACATAAAAAGAAAAAAAGACTTTCTCCGGTAAGACAGGAAGTAATATAAATTGCTGTACTGAATCAGGATACAAATGAGGAATCCCGTGGTAGGCTGTAAGCCGGTACTGATATTGTTATCAGATTGTAATGGAAAGGGTGTAAGGGTGGCGATGTCGTTGAGGCTGTCCGCACAACTCTGACAGACAATCAACAGGGAGACACAGAACCTGATGCAGACAACAGAAGTAGACCAGCGCCTGATAGACATCGATTCGCGACTGACGATGGTGCTGGTGCCGGGATTGCGCGACAGTGACGAAGACCACTGGCAGAGCTACTGGGAACGTCGATTTCCGTTCTGGCGGCGTATCCGTCAGAAAGAGTGGTATCAGGCGGATTTGGATCGCTGGGTTCTGGCGATCCGTCGTGAACTGGCGACGTGCGAGCGTCCGGCCGTGCTGATTGGCCACAGCTTTGGGGCGCTGGCTGCCTGCCATGTTGTTCAGCAGGGTATGGAAGGTATCGCCGGCGTGATGCTGGTGGCGCCGGCAGAGCCGATGCGTTTTGAGATTGAAGACCGCATTCGGGCTGAACGGTTGGCCGTGCCGAGCCTGGCGTTTGCCAGTCACAACGATCCATTGATGACCTTTTCCCGTGCCGAATACTGGGCGCAAGCCTGGGGCAGCGATCTGGTGGATGTGGGGGAAGGCGGGCACATCAACGCAGAAGCCGGGTTTGGTAAATGGGAGTATGGCCTGCAAAGGCTGGCGGCGTTTGGTGAACAACTATTGCCTGCCGTTACCTGATATCGCCTGCCGTTACCTGAACCGGATTGTTTACCAACCTGTATGGCTTCGCGCGCGACCGCGGCAACATCGGCTATGTTCCGTCCGGGCTTAATATGCGTGTAAGAATGCGCGTACGATAGTGTCACACTCTGTGAGCATTTACCCTGTAACGTTACTCAGGGTATATAACCTGATACGTCGTCATAAGCACCAAATGATATGGCGACCGTCCCTTCAATGATGTTATATCCGTTGCGTTAACTCATCGCTGATACAACCTGCTATCACATTGCCGTTTGCTGGTAAGCCGCGGCGATGGATGTGTTCTTTGTTCACCGGTATCGATAATTAATAAAAAAGGAAAATGCTATGTCAGGTTTGTTTGATCCCATTCAGATTGGCGCCATCAAGGCGGAAAACCGTATCGTCATGGCGCCGCTCACCCGTATGCGTGCTTTCGACCAGCGGATCCCCGGTGCACTGTCGCAGGAATACTATGTCCAGCGTGCCAGTGCCGGGATGATCCTGACAGAGGCTACCGCCGTCACGCCACAGGGCGTTGGTTATCCGAATACGCCGGGGATCTGGTCGGATGAACAGATTGAAGGCTGGAGCCGCATTAATGCAGCGGTACACGCGGCAGGCGGTAAAATGGTGTTGCAGATGTGGCACGTGGGGCGTATTTCCGACCCGGTCTATCTGGAGGGTGAGTTGCCGGTCGCGCCCAGTGCTATCGCGGCGGAAGGTCATGTGGCGACGATTCGCCCGTACAAGTCCTATGTGGTGCCGCGTGCACTGGAAACGGATGAAGTCTCCGGTATTGTCGAAGACTTTCGTCAGGCGGCGGAAAACGCCAAACGCGCCGGTTTTGACGGGGTGGAAATCCATGCCGCCAACGGCTACCTGTTCGATCAGTTCCTGCATGATGGTTCCAACCAGCGTACCGACCAGTACGGCGGTTCCATCGCCAATCGGGTGCGCTTTCTGCTGGAGACGGTGGACGCAGTGCTGACCGTCTGGCCGGCGGATCGGGTTGGCGTGCACCTGAATACCATGTCCAATTCACACTCCATGCAGGATTCCGATCCGCAGGCGTTATTCGGTTATGTGGCTGAACAACTGAACGATCGCAAACTGGCGTTCATCTTTGTACGCGAAGCGCTGGATACGCCGCAGCGTATTCTGCCGCTGATTCGCAAACAGTTCAGTGGCGTGGTGATCGCCAACGATGGCCTGACCCGTGACGCCGCGGAGCAACTGTTGGCGGACGGCGAGGCGGACGCCGTGTCGTTTGGGCGCATCTACATTTCCAACCCGGATCTGGTTGAGCGCTTGCGTCGTGGTGCGCCGCTCAACGAGCTGAACAGCAACACGATTTATGGACCGGGCGCGGAAGGTTATACCGATTACCCGGTGTTGGCGGAGTAAAACCAACGAGGAGGCCATCGGCCTCCTTTGTCATCTTTACGGCTGAATCACCGCGGTGGTCAGCCGGGCGATACAGCAGCGCCGTTGGCGTTCGTCCAGAATCTCTATCTGCCAGACTTGCGTCTGGCGGCCCAGATGCAGCGGCTGGCAGATTCCCCGCACCTCTCCCTGTGCAACCGCCCGCAGGTGGCTGGCGTTAATCTCCACACCCACCACGCTGGCACCCGGTTCGGTGCACAGCCAACCCGCTACTGAACCGAGCGATTCCGCCAGCACCACCGAGGCGCCGCCGTGCAGCAGGCCGAACGGCTGCCGGGTGCGGGCATCTACCGGCAGGACTGCTTCCAGGCTGTTGTCTGTCATATGGGTAAAGCGAATCCCCAGGTGAGACAACATGCAGTCGTCACTCATCTGATTGAGCATGTCCAGCGTGGTAACGCGTTTCCAGATCATGTGCACTTCTCCATGAAAAACGGATGTCGGCGTATGGCGTTATGCACCCAGCGTGGCACCACCGTCGATCACCATATCCTGTAGCGTGATGTGGCCCGCCAGATCGGACGCCAGAAACAGCACCGTATCGGTGATATCGCGCGGACGGGCGATTTTGCCGAGCGGAATACCCAGTTTGAACTGTTCCGGGAAACCGGCGATGGTGTGTTGTTCCGACGTCGGTGAGTGCCACAAGCTGCGTTGCATCGGGGTATCGGTGGAGCCGGGCGACACCAGATTGCAGCGTACGCCGTAGGGTGCCAGCTCCAACCCGACGGTCAGGCACAGGCTGCGTAATGCCGCCTTGGACGCACAATAGGCCGCCATGCCGACCCGCGGCACGTGCGCCGCGTTGGAGCCGATGGAAACAATCGCGCCGCGGCGTTGCTGCTGAAACTGCGGGATCAGCGCCTGAAACAGGTGAAAAGCCCCGCCCGCGTTAACGTTCAGGCAATCCTGCCAGTCTTGCAGGCTGAGCGCTTCGGTCTGGCCCATACGCAGGATGCCGGCTCCGTTCACCAGCACATCCAGATGCGGCGTATGCGCCAACTCTCTTGCACAAACCTTCGCAACGGCGGCGGCATCGCCGATATCCAGTTCAATGGCGCGAAACGGCAGCTCGTCAGAGGAAAAAACACGATCGAATCCGGTGACGATCGCCCCCGCTTCGGTGAAACGGCAGGCGATGTCATAGCCGATGCCGCGCCCGGCACCGGTCACCCACACCTGTTTGCCGCTGAAATCCAGCGCGATGCTCATGCTTCCTCCGGTTGACGCTGGCTCAGCAACTGATGCCAATGACGTAGCGTGGGGTTTTTCACCAGTGCGACGAAATCCAGATCATGCCCCTGCTGACGCCAGCGGGTGACCAGCGACATGATGCGCACCGAGTCCAGCCCGTAATCCAGCAGGTTGTCGTCGTCGCCGATCTCGTCGTCGTCGTCCAGCAACGGCAGCAGTTCAGCGCGCAGGCGCGCCAGTCCGTCATCCGTTTGCGGCACGAGCGCGTCCAGCAGTTGCGCGCTGGTCAGTACCCGGCCGCAGCGACCGGCGGTATAACTCAGCGCCATCAGATGCTCTTCCTGGGAAAAATCCGCCAGTGCGTCGGCTACCATGAACGGTTTGATATCACGCATGAACGCATCGGTGGCCGTCGTCAGGCAGCCGATGTGCGCGTATACCCCGCAAATAATCAACTGGTCGCGGCCTGCGGCGTTCAACCGTTGCTCCAGGTCGGAACGGTGGAAGGCACTGTAACGCCATTTCACCAGCACGGTGTCGTCGGCGTCCGGCGTCAGGGCCGGGGTAATTTGCTGCTGCTCCGGGTGACGGTTCAGGCCCGGTCCCCACATGTCGTTGAGCAGCGCCCGGTCGGCGTCGCTCTGCTGGTTGGGTTGCGCGGTATAAAACACCGGAATGCCCTGCCGGCGGCACGCCTGCCGAATGCGCGTGACGTTGGCGATCAACCGTTCGGTCAGCGGGCTGTTTTCTCCCCAGAAATTGAGAAAATAGTTCTGCATATCGTGAATCAGCAACGCGGCGCGTGTGGCGTCAACCGGCCAGTTGACCTTGTTGACCGGTAAATGTTCCTCGCCGGGAAGCGGGTAGGCGTTTAGTTTTGGAATAGCCATGATTTATTCTCCTGCAGTGGCCGCCGCTACGCGCTGTTGCGCCAGCTGGCGTAGCCGCTGTTTATCGACTTTACCCACCGCGGTTTCCGGCAGGGTGGGGAGTTGTTCAAATCGGTCCGGTAATTTGTAGTCGGCGATGCCTTGCTCGCGGAGATGACGACGCAACGCCGCCGCTTTGAGCGGTTCGCGGGTGACCAGAAACGCACAGCTTTTCTCGCCCATCATCGGGTCAGGCACCGCCACCAGCGCGGCGTTGATCACCGAAGGGTGACGAAGCAGCAGGTTTTCGATCTCTTCAGCGGCAATCTTTTCCCCGCCACGGTTGATCTGGTCTTTTTCACGCCCGACCACTTGCAGGTAGCCGTCCGCCTGTTGGATCACCAGATCGCCGGAACAGTAGAAGCCCTCGGCGTCAAAAACCTGGTGGTTGTACGACGGGCTGCGGTAGTAGCCGCGGAAGGTATAAGGCCCGCGCGTCATCAGGCGGCCCGGTTCACCGTGCGGCAACGGATTGCCGTCGGCATCGGCTACCCATACTTCGTCATCGTCGCTGATAGGCCGGCCTTGCGTCGTGAAGCGGTGGACATCGTCATCATCCAGCCGGGTGTAGTTCACCAGCCCTTCCGCCATGCCGAACACCTGTTGCAACTGACAGCCCAGTTCCGCCGGTATGCGTCGCGCCAGTGATTCGCTTAACCGCGCGCCGCCGACCTGCAATACGCGCAGGCTCGCCAGCGCGCGGCGATCGCCGGATAACGCCACCGCTTCCAGCCACAGCGTGACGGCGGGCGGCACCAGCGCGGTCAGCGTGATGCGGTGCCGTTCAATCAGCGGGAAGCAACAGGTTGGGCTGGGATCGCCCGCCAGCACCACCGTACCGCCGGCATAGAACACCCCTAGCGCCCCCGGTGAACTGAGCGGGTAGTTATGGGCGGCGGGCAGGGCGCACAGGAAACGGGTGTGCGCATCCACCTGGCAAATATCTACGCTGCCGCGAATGCTGTAGTAGTAATCGTTGTGCGTGCGGGGAATCAGTTTGGGGGTGCCGGTGCTGCCGCCGGAAAGCTGGAAAAACGCCACCTGATCGGCAGGCGTCGGCGTAGCGTCCATCGGGGCGCCGTCTTCCTGTAACAGTTGCGCCAGCGATAACGCCGAGCCGGCGTCGCCACGCAGGATCACCTGTTGCAACGACGGGCAACGTTGGCGTAGCTCGTCGATAAAGCGGTCATCGGTAAACAATGCATGGCTACGATCGGCGATTAACAGCGTGGGGGCGATCTGGTCGGCATAGGCGCACAGCTCGCTGCGCTGATGGCTGAACAGGGCGTTCACCGGCACAATGCCGGCACGCAGCAGCGCGAAGTAAGTCAGGTAGAACTCGGCAACATTGCCCAGTTGTACCAGCGCGGTTTGCCCCGGCGTGACTCCCCGGCGTTGCAGCGCGCCGGCCAGTTGCGCCACCCATTGGTTCATCTGGCGGTAACTGAACGTGCGGTCGCCGTCGATCAAGGCGGTATCGTCATTGTCGGCGTGCCGGGTGAGAATGTCGCCCAGCGGCACATCCAGCCAGTAGCCGCGTGCACGATAGCGCTGTTCCAGCTCGGGTGGCCAGCGGGTGAATTCAATCATCATGCTGCGCACTCCTGATCCTGTCGCAGACCAAATGCACGCAGCATGGTGCTCAATTTAACGCCGGTTTCGTGCCATTCAGACACCGGTTGAGAGTCCGGCACGATGCCGGCGCCGGCAAACAATCGAACCCGATTTTGCCGCACTTCGCCGCAGCGAATGGTGACCACCCATTGGCCGTTGCCTTCATCGTCGCACCATCCGACGATGCCGCCGAACAGACCTCGTGTGAACGGCTCCAGTTGGGCGATGCGATCGCGGGCGGCTTCGAACGGCACACCACACAACGCCGGGGTAGGATGCAGCAGACAGGCAATAGACAGCGCGTTTTCCTGTGCGTCCAACACTTCGCCTTGAATCCGGGTCGCCAGGTGCCACAGTACCGGCGTGTTCAGCAGTTCCGGCGTGTCCGGAATGGTCAGCGCCCGACAGCGTGGCGCCAGCACCTGCCGGATATCATCGGTGACCAGCCGGTGTTCGTGGCGATCCTTGGTTGAAGCCATCAGCATACGGCGCAGGCGTTGATCTTCCACCGGATCGTCGCTGCGACGGGCTGAGCCGGCCAGTGGCTGCGACACAATGTGGTTGCCCTGCTTATGCAGCAGCAATTCCGGGCTGGCACCCAGCAGCGCACCCTGTTCCAGCGGCACATGAAAATTGTAGCTCCAGGGATTTTGCTGATTAAGCTGTCGAAACAGATGAAGTGAATCCAGCGGCTGGTCGGCATCGATATCCAACAAGCGGGACAACACGATTTTCTTCAGCTCACCACTGCGGGTAGCGGCAACGCCGGCGCTGACCATCTGGCAAAACGTATCATGCTCCGGTACTTCGCGTATCTGGCGCACCCTTATCGGCGCGACGGTGAGGGGCGCTTGTTGCAGTGTATCGCGTGTGAACCAGCGTGATTGTTGCGGTACGAACAGACGGGCGGGCTGGCGTTTGTCGAACGGGATAGCGCCCACCAGCAGCGGCCGGGCGATGCCGTCCTGCCGGGCACGGGCAAACAGCGTTTTTACCTGCTGCTGAACGTCGCTTTGCAGATGACCGCCGTCTGCCACGGCCGTCGACAAGGCGGCGTAACATCCACGGGCATGCAGGCTGTTGTCGGGAGACAGAAACAGAAAATCATCGTGCTGAAGCGTGCGGGCATCCAGCGATGAAGAGGTGGCTGCGAGCGTTGACACGGGGTTTATTCCTTATGTCGGAGTGGAACAAAATGGTGGCGCGCAGGCGTCACCGCAGGGCGGGAATCCCCGCCCTGCTGCGTATTACCAGCTGTAGTTGACGGTTGCGACGACCGTGCGGCCGCTACCGTAGAAGCAGGCGGTGTCGCCGCCGCATGACGCCACGTAGCGCTTGTCGGTCAGGTTGTTGACGTTCAGTTGCACGGTGGTGCCTTTCAACTGCGACGCAAGCGAGCCCAGTTCGTAGCGCGCCATCGCGTCGTACAGGGTGTAAGCCGGTACTTTGAAGCCCTCGGCGTTATCGCCGTAGGTTGAGCCGACGTAGCGCACCCCGGTGCCGAGCGTGACGCCTTTCAGCGGACCATTCTGGAAGCTGTAGCTACCCCAGGTCGAGGCGGAATGGCGTGGAATGGCCGACGGTGCTTTGTTGATCTGGTTGGCGGTGTTGCTTTCCTTGGTGACCGCATCGGTATAGGTGTAGGCCGCCATCAGGCTGATTTCCGGCGTCAGTTGCGTGTGCACTTCCGCTTCCGCCCCTTTGGATTTCACCTTGCCGATCTGCTCGTTGTATTGGGTCACGCTGTTGTACGAGGTGATGTTTTTCTGCGTGATGTCAAACAGTGAGACGGTCAGCAGGGTATTGCTGCCCCTGGGCTGGAACTTGATGCCGACCTCGGTTTGTTCGCCGGTCGTCGGTTTAAAGGCCGGAGTGCCCGGGGCACCGGAATCCAGGTTGGGTTCGAACGAGGTGCTGTAGCTGACATACGGCGAAATGCCGTTGTCGAAGGCATAAAGCAACCCGGCACGACCGGTGAATTTGCTGTCGTCTTGCTGCGTTGTGGTGCTGGTGGTGCGGTCCTGTGTGCGTATTTCGCTCCAGTCATGACGACCGGACAACAGCAGATTCCACTGATTCCATTCCATTTGGTCTTGCAGATAAACGCCAACCTGATCGAGTTTTTTCTTGTAAGACTGGTTCAGTGCTAACTGACTGTCGCTAACCAGATAAGAACCGCCGTAGCTGGGGTTCGCCCAGTCAAAGTTGTATCGGGAGCCGCTGTTGCGCCAGTAGTTGTAATCACGATCCTGCCATTTGTAATCGAGGCCGCTCAACAAGGTATGCTGGATATCACCGGTTGCGAGTTTGACTTTGATCTGGTTATCCAGCCCGATTTCATCGGCGTCCAACTCCTCACGAACCTGACGACGGGAGAGCGAAGTGTCGGAAATTTCCGGGTTGCTCCAGGTATAAACCAGATACTTGTAGCGCTCCCTCAACTGGGAGTAGCGGAAGTTTTGCTGGAAGGAAACATTGTCGCTAAAGGAGTGATCGAAAATATAACCGAGGCCGATCTGTTCGCGTTTTGAACGATTGTAGTTAGGATCGCTGACGTTCAGATCACGCGGAATATAACCTGCGCTGGCTTCAGTCACGGTGCCGATCCTGGGTAGGAAGTTGCGGTAACCGGCCTGTGGATCGTTCTGGTAACTGGTCAGCAAGGTAAAGCTGGTGTCGCTGTTCGGCAGCCAGGTGATCGCAGGCGCGATGGCGACACGTTTCTCTTTGTAATCGTTAACGAATTCATCACGGGTGCTGGCGACGCCGTTGAGGCGATAGAGCAGCGTTTTGTCGTCGTTGAGCGCGCCGCCGAAATCAAACGCCGCTTCGCCCAGATGCTGATTGCCGGCGCTGAATTGCACTTTGCGGATAGTTTCGGCGGTCGGGCGCTTGCTGGTCATGCTGATAAGCCCGCCGGGATTCACCTGTCCATACAGTACCGACGCCGGGCCGTGCACCAGCTCTACCCGCTCCAGTAGCCAGGGATCCATTTTCCCCAGCGCCGCCCCCTGACCGCTCAGGCCATAACTCAGACCATCAAGGAATTTCGGTGCGTAGCGGAAGCCACGGGCAATCACTTCATCGTTGCGGTTGGAAGAACCGCGGTAGTTGGCGACCACGCCGCTGGAGTAATTCAGCGCATCAGACACGGAGGAAACCGCCTGCGCGTCCATCTGGTCGCGGGTGACCACGGTGACCGATTGCGGGGTTTTGATCAGCGGCGTGCTGGTTTTGGTGCCGGAGGCGCTTTCTTTCGCCACGATACCTTTCAGCGGTGCAGTAACGCTTTCGCCGGCGGTGGCGGAGACCACCATGGTATCGGTGTTGGTGGTGGTTTCCGCCGCCTGTGCCTGTGCCGCTACCAGCAACGTGGATGCCAGCACAACCGGCATGGCGTTTTTATTTTTCTGCCAAGACTTTAGTTTTATTAATTGTTTATTCCTGGTGCTACGCATCAGTGATCCTCTCCTGTGAAAGACCTTATTTTTTATGTGTTTCAGGCTCTGAATTCCCCGGCCTTGTCATTCATCTCACTCAATCAATTAATTAACTTTAAATTCATATTGTTAATTTTAAATCTCGTGCTCTGTGACTGAGGTATGGGTTTTTGTATCCCGATAAACATCGGGATTTGCATCTTATTGCAAATGTAAATGGTTCTCAATATTATTTCAATTGTCTAAAGAACTGTAAATTTCCAAATGGACACATTAGCACTGTTAATTAAATGTAAGTGAAACGTAAAGGGGAATGCCCCAGGAGGTTTTGATGCCGACAGCACAGCCGTCAGGTTTCGCCGCAACACTTTTGTCATCGCCTCAGGCAGGGGACGATGCCTGGTGGCAACAGATCGCCAGACTGGGAACACCGCTGGTGGAAATGCTGGATGCCGGGCAGGTGCGGGCCACCTTTCTCTGGCGCGACCCGAATGGTGACGAGAGCCATTCCGCTATCCAGCGGGTGTATGCCGATATCAACGGCGTCACCGATCACCACAGCACCGACCCGCAGAGCCTGGAACGACTGCCCGGCACCGACATTTGGCACTGGTCGATGGTCCTTGAGCATGACTGGCGCGGCAGCTATTCCCTGATTCCGATTGCGGCGACGCAACTGCCGCCCGTGTTTAGCGACGATGAGTTGCAGCGTGACGAGCAGCAGCGGGAGTGGTGGTGTTCGCTGTTCCCCTGCGCCATCGCCGATCCGCTCAACCTGAGTCGGCCGTGGGGGGAACAATTATCGGCCGCGCATATGCCGGCCGCGCCGTCACAGCTGGCCTGGCAGGCGGTGGACAAGGGTTCGGCGTTGCCGCCGGACGCCGCCCGGCTGACGGTATTTGACTGGAAGAGCGAACAGCTCGGCAACCAGCGGCGTATCTGGTTGTACACCACCGGTGTCAGCGATGAACCGGCGCAACGGCCGCTCTGCATCGTGCTGGACGGGCAAAAATGGGCCGAAGAGACACCGCTGTTTACCGCACTGGATGCGGAGACCGCAGCGGGGCATCTGCCGCCCGCCGTTTGGTTGTTTATTGACGCGATTGACGGGGAAACCCGTTGTCGGGAACTGCCGTGCGATGCCGCGTTCTGGCAGGCCGTGCAGCAGGAGTTGTTGCCGCAGACGGCGCGTCTGGAACCGTTTAGCAACGACCCGGATCGTACGGTGGTATCCGGGCAGAGTTATGGCGGACTGGCGGCGCTGTACGCCGGTCTGCACTGGCCGCAGCGTTTTGGCCGCGTCTTAACGCAATCCGGGTCGTTCTGGTGGCCGAACCTGCAATTCATCACCGACTTCGACCAACGCGACACGCTGGAACCCGGTGTGCTGGTGATCGAAGTGCGACAGAGCGGTCGGACGGCATCGCCGCTGGTGATCTTTCAGGAAGCGGGGCGACGTGAAGCGGATATCGCCTTCGTTAATCAACAGATGCATGAGGCGCTGATCGCGGCGGGGCATCAGGTTCACCAGCGCGTGTATGCCGGCGGGCATGACACCCTGTGCTGGCGCGGCGGCTTGATGGATGGCTTCCGCTGGCTGCTGAACAACGGCAACGCCCGATAACGCGCGACAACCCTATATCACACGAGGTAACCACAATGAGTCAGGAACAACTAAATCCGTTTGACGATGAGCGTCTGACGTTTCTGGTACTGGTCAACGAGCAGCAGCAATACAGCCTGTGGCCCGAGTTTGCCGTCGTACCGGCGGGGTGGCAGCCGGTTTTCGGGCCGCAATCCCGCGCGGCGTGCATCGCCTATACCGAAACGCACTGGCAAGACATGCGTCCAGCCAGTCTGCGGGCCCGCGAAGCCTAACCGGCGTTCCCCAGTCAGGAATGTTTCCGTCGACGGAGTAAGGAAAACAACGTGTCAGAGCGACTTAACGAAGCACAATCACCCAATGAAGCGCAATCATCCAATCAAGCACAATCACCTAATGAAGTGCAATCATCCAATCAAGCCGATACATCCGGCCGGTCAACGCCTTCCCACCCATTAACGCCGGCGCATCCGGCGGGGACGCTGGAACTGCCGCTGGTGGCGGCTCAGCCCGGTATCTGGATGGCTGATCAGATTGCCAGTCAGCCGAATACGTTTACGGTGGCACATGCGCTGGAACTGAACGGCCCGGTCATTCCGGCTCATCTGTCAGCGGCGATTCGTCAGGGGCTGGCGGAAGCGGATACGGTACAGGCGCGCTTTGGCCTGAATGATCTCGGTGAGCCGGTGCAGTGGTTACCGTCTGCGCCGGGCGTTGCGGAGATTCGCGAACCGGAATGGCGGGATTTCTGCGATCCGGCGCAAGGCGAACAGGCAGCCTGGGCGCTGATGCGCGCAGATCTGGCGGCACCGCTGCCGGCCGATGGCGGGCAACCGCTGTACCGGCAGGTGATCATGCAGGTATCGGCGCAGCCGGAACGGTGGTTCTGGTATCAGCGTTTTCATCACCTGATGGTGGATGGCTTCAGTTTTGATGCGCTGACCCGGCGGATCGTGACGATTTACAACGCCCTCCGCGCAGGTGACGCGCCGCAGGCGTCGCCGTTTACGCCGTTTGCCGAGGTGGTGGCGGAGTATCAGGCGTGGGACAACTCGCCCGCC
>NZ_CM001974.1:1333285-1529000 GCF_000406105.1 Dickeya chrysanthemi NCPPB 402
GACCACGCCGGCGAGTTGCCGACACCGGTATCGCTGGCGGCGGACGTGTGTACGCCGGCGCCGGCGGGAACCCGCACTTTGCAACAGCAGGTGACGCTGCCTGCTGCGCCGTTTGCCGCACTGGCGGAACAACGGTTTGGCGGTAAGGCGCAACCGGCCGAGATCGCCATGGCGGCGCTGACGGTGTACCTCTACCGTATGAGCGGCGAGTCGCGGTTGTCGGTGGGTTTTCCGTTTATGCGGCGGATGGGGTCGGCGGCGCTGTGCGCTTGCGGGCCGGTGGTCAACGTGTTGCCGTTGCAACTGACGCTACAGCCGGATATGACGCTGATTGACGCCACGCAGGCGCTGCTGGCGGAAATTAAGGCGGTACGCCGTCATCAACGCTATGAAGCGGAGCAGTTGCGGCGGGATTTGGGGCTGGTCGGCGGCAGTGAAGGCTTGTACGGACCGGTGATTAACTTCAAGGTCTACAACGCCGGGTTGACGCTGGGAAATACGCCGGTGACGACGCACGTGCTGGCGATGGGACCGGTGGATGATATGGAATTTACCCTCGGCGTGCAGGACGGCGAGCTGCAACTGGAGCTGGTCGCCAACCCGGCGCGTTATGATGAGCAGGTGTTGCAGGGACACGCGCAGCGTCTGCAACACCTGCTGGAACAACTGGTACGGCAACCGAGTCAGGCTATCGGCGCGCTGAACCTGCTCAGCGACAGCGAATGGCGGCATATCGACGGGTGGGGCAGCGGCCCGCGCCTGACGATACCGGCGACGTTGCGCTCGGTGCTGGATTGTTTGCAACAGCAGGTACAACAGCAGCCGGATGCGCTGGCCGTCGTCTGTGGTCGTGAACAGCTTAGTTACCGTGAATTGTCGGCGCGGGTGATGCAACTGACGCGCCGGTTGATGGCGCAAGGCATTGGCGCCGGCGATGTGGTGGCGATCGGCGTGCCGCGCTCGGTATCGTCGGTGGTGGCGATTTTCGGGGTGCTGGCCAGCGGTGCGGCTTACATGCCGCTGGATCTGGATTATCCGCGCGAGCGTCTGGCGTTGATGTGCGATGACGCGCGTCCGGCGCTGCTGTTGACCCACAGCGCGGTGCGTGCGCAGATGCCGGAGCTATCGCCGGTGTTGTGTCTGGACGACGCCGCCTTGCGGGCCGAATGCGCCCGGTTACCCGCCCACCCGGTGACGGATGCGGAACGGCGCGAACCGCTGTGCGGCGACCATCTGGCGTATATGATCTACACCTCTGGTTCTACCGGGAAGCCGAAAGGGGTGATGAGTACCCACGCCGGCTTGCTCAACCTGATGATGTCGCATTCAAGCTTCCTGTTCGGCCCGGCGATCGCCCGTTTCTCACAGCAACACGGCCGTCGCCTGCGCGCCGGGCACACCGCGTCATTCTCCTTCGATTCCTCCTGGGAACCGCTGTTTTGCATGATGATGGGCAGCGAGTTACACATTTTCGATGAAGAATTGCGTAAAGACGCCTGGGCGCTGGTGCAGCATTTTAACCAGACGCCCGTCGACTTGTTGGATATCACGCCATCGTTTTTCACCCAGATGATCGACAGTGGTCTGCTGGAGGCGGATAACCATCAGCCGGCCTTCATCATGATTGGCGGCGAAGCGGCCACGCCGCGGCTGTGGCAACTGATGCGCCAGCATCCGCAGATGGAAATTCATAATTATTACGGACCGTCGGAATACACCATCGATACGCTGGGCGCGCGGGTCACGGTAGCGGATCAACCGGTGATCGGCCAGCCGGTCGCCAATACCCGGGTCTGGCTGCTGGATAACCAATTGCGCCCGGTGCCGGTGGGCGTGCCCGGTGAGCTGTACATCGCCGGACCGGGATTGGCGCGCGGCTATCTGCGCCGCCCGGATCTGACCGCCACGCGCTTTGTCGCCTGTCCGTTCATGCCGGGCGCGGTGATGTACCGCACCGGCGACCTGATGCGCTGGCGTCACGACGGTCAACTGGCGTTTATCGGCCGCGTTGACCACCAAATCAAAGTACGGGGTTTCCGCGTCGAACTAGGCGAAGTGGAAAACGCGCTGGTGGCGCTGGCCGAGGTCAGCACCGCGGTGGTGATCGCCGAACCGCTCGGCGCGACGCATCGGCTGATTGGTTACTGCTCGGTGCCGGACGAGGCCGCCCGCGCACAACCGGATTGCGCCGCCCGCCTGCTGGCGCAACTGGCGGAACAATTGCCGGACTACATGATCCCGGCGGTATTGATGGTGATGGCGGAACTGCCGCTGACCGTCAACGGCAAGATTGACCGTCAGGCGCTGCCGAAACCGCAACAGGCCGCCGCGGTGGCCGGGCGTGAAGCCGCCACCGACCAGGAACGGCTGATTTGCCAGTCCATCGCCAGTTTGCTGAAACTGGATTCAGTCAGCGCGGAGGCGGATTTCTTTGCGCTGGGCGGCGACAGCATTTCCGCCATGGGGCTGGGCACGCTGTTGCGCCGCGCCGGCTGGCAACTGCGGCCGAAAACCATTTTCGCCGAACGCACGCCGGCGCGCATGGCGCAGGCAATGCAGCCGCTGGCGGCGGCATCCGGGCCGGCACGCACGGTACGGCATGGCGTGGTAGACGGCCTGCCTGTCGTGCACGGCTTCGACCGACTGGCGGGCATCAACCAACGGTTTGCGCACGGCGTTTTCCTGTCGGTGCCGGACGCGCTGCAACCGGCGCACCTGACACAAGCACTGACCGCACTGGCGCAGGCGCACCCGGCATTGACCGCGCTGACCCGCGACGGGCAACTGGTGATTGACGCCGCTTCGTCCACGATCGTATCCGTGCTTAGCGACACGCTGACGGCGCAGGAGCCGGTTGAGGCGGCGGCCGAACGGGCGTTTGAAGCGGCGGTGGCGCGCCTCGACCCGGCGGCAGGGCAGATGATGCAAGCGGTGCTGCTGCAACGCGACGGCCGCGCCTGTGGGCTGGTATGGGTTGTTCACCATCTGGTGGTGGACGGCGTATCGTGGCGCGTCCTGCTGCCGGAATTGCGTCAGGCGGCTGAGGCGGCGATGGCCGGTCAACCGGCCGTGTTGCCTGCCGAAGAGTGTTCGTTGGTCGACTGGTCCGCCAGTCTGAAAGGGCAGGTAGCGGCGCGCCGTGCCGAATTGCCGCTCTGGCAATCGGCGCTGGCGGCCCCGCTGCCGCAACTGGGGCAGCGACGTCTCGATCCGTCTCGTGATCAGGAGCAAACCCGACGGCTGTCACGCCGGGTACTGGATAACGGGCTGACCGATGCGGTGCTGACGACGTTGCCGGAACGCTATCAGGCGCGGGTGGACGAGATCCTGCTGGGGGCGCTGGTGCTGGCCTGTCACCGCCGCTTTGGCGTTCAGCCGTTACGGCTGGCGCTGGAATCTCACGGGCGTATCGACACGCCGGAGGGGCTGGATCTCGGGCGCACGGTCGGCTGGCTGACCGCCGAATACCCGGTGTGCATTGATGCGTCGGCCGTGGACGCTACGCCGTGGGCTATCCTGCGTTCGGTGAAAGGTGCGTTGCGGGCGGTGCCGGATCGCGGCGTCGGCTATGGCGTGCTGCGTTATCTGGATGCACAGAGCGCCGACGCGCTGGCGGCGCTGGAAGTGCACGCTCCTGAAATTCTATTCAATTATCTGGGGCGCTTCGACGCGGGCGAAGGGCCCTGGTTGCCGCGCCGCAGCGAGCGCTATTTCCGCGATGCCTTTGCCGTGGCGCAGGCACCGACGATACCGCTCAGCCACCCGCTGGATATCAATATTTTTGTCGATGAGCAAGGCGAACAACCGCAACTGGCTATCCACTGGGGATGGGCGCACGGGGTGTTCGACGCGGAGGATATCGATGCGCTACATCAGGGGATGATGCAGGCGATCGAGGCGTGGCGGGATCTGGCCGCTTATCCGCCGCTGTCCGATACGCTGGTATCCGCCGACGTGGCGCTGAGCGGTGTCGATGACCCGACGCTTGAGCGCTTGCGTCAACACTACGGGCCGCTGGCGGCGGTATTGCCGGTGCTGCCGCTACAGCAAGGATTGCTGTTTCACGCTCAACTGGCGCAAGCCGCCGGCAGTTATAACTCGCTGACCCGGCTGTCGCTGCGCGGCCCGCTGTCGGTCGCACAACTGAGTCAGGCGCTGGAAGCGGTGGTGCGTCACCATCCGCAACTGGCGGCGCGCTTCGATACCGAACAGACGTCGGCGCCGTTGCAGGTGTTGCCGGTACTGCGTGACGACTATAGCTACTGGCCGCTGGAGAACCTGACGTTACCGGCGATGTCGGCAGACGACGAAGCCGATGCCTTGCTGGCGCTGGAAAAAGCTGAACTGGCGCGTGACCTGTTCCATCAGCCGTCGTCGATGCTGCACGCGTTGCTGGTCAGCCACGCGGACGGGGAGCGGCACACGCTGTTTCTTAATGCGCATCATCTGGTGGTGGACGGCTGGTCGACCCCGGTGTGCCTGCGCGATTTGTTCACCGCATTGTATCAAGGCCGTAGCGCGCTGACGCCGCACGCGGTGCCGTATGCCGACATTATTCGCCAACTGGCAGCCCGCGATGCGCAGGCGTCACGTCAGCGCTGGCGCGACGTGCTGACGGATGCCCGCCCGACCCTGCTATTTGGTGACGGGCCGCATCATGGTGAGGTGCGAGAGCTGGAGTTACTGCCGGAACCGCAACTGGAACACGGCTTACTGGCGCTGTGTAAACAGTATGGCCTGACGCTCAATAGCGTAATGCAGGGCCTCTGGGGGATGCTGCTCAGCGCCAGCAGCGGGGCGGACGATGTGCTGTTCGGCTCGCCGGTGTCGGGTCGCTTCGGGCAGATTGACGGCATCAGCCAGCAGGTCGGGTTATTCAGCAATACGTTACCGGTGCGGGTACGGTTGGATGCCGCGCGGGCGCTGCCGCCGCAACTGGCCGAATTGCAGGCGCAACAAATCCAGTTGATTGAGCACGATGATGTCGGGTTGGGAGAAATCCAGCAACTGGCGGGGACCGGCACGCTGTTCGACACCCTGCTGGTGGTGGAGAACTACCCGGATGGCGATGAACTGAGTCAGCCAGGACAGGCGCTGCGCTGCGAGGCGGTCAACAATCGGGGTTACACCCACTATCCGCTGACGCTGCTGGTACTGCCCGGCAAACGGCTGCGGTTGTTGATGGAATACCGCGACGGCGTGACGCAGCCACAGCGGCTGGCGCAACGCCTGTTGCTGTTGCTGCAACAACTGGTGGCCAAGCCAGAGCGCCCGCTATCGGCCTGGAACCTGCAACTGCCGGAAGAACAGGCGTTGCTGGCGGCGGTCAACCGCACTGAACAGCCGGTGCCGCCGGGCACGTTGCATCAGGCGCTGGCGGCGCAGGCGCAGCGCACGCCGGAGTGCATCGCGCTGGTGGATTGCCGGCATCAACTGACTTACCGTCAGGTTCGACATCAAACCCGGCTACTGGCCGATCGGCTGATCGACGCCGGCGTGCGGCCCGGCGATATCGTGGCGGTGGCGTTGCCGCGCTCGGTGCGCCTCAGTCTGGCGCTGTATGCGATTCTGGAAGCGGGTGCCGCTTACCTGCCGCTGGATACCGGTTATCCGGATGAACGACTGGCGCTGATGGTGGAGGATGCGCAACCCCGGCTGATGATCACCGAAAGCAGTTTGCAGTCACGTTTTGCCGACATGGCGGATGTACTGCTGCTGGACACGTTGGCGGATGAACGCCAGTCGCCGCGTCACCCGTCGCCGCAGATCGCGGAACAATCGTCGCTGGTCGCGGAACAACAGGCGGCTTACGTGATTTACACCTCCGGCTCCACCGGCCGCCCGAAAGGGGTGGTGGTCGGCCATCAGGCCATCGTCAACCGCTTGTGGTGGATGCAACATCAATACCCGCTACAGGCGGATGACGTGGTGTTGCAGAAAACGCCGTGTAGCTTCGATGTTTCGGTGTGGGAGTTCTTCTGGCCGCTGATGGTCGGCGCCCGGCTGGTGATGGCACCGCCGGATGCGCACCGCGACCCGGAGGCACTAGTACAGTTGATCAACGACTACGCGGTGACCACCCTGCACTTTGTACCGTCGATGCTGGCGGCCTGGGTGAGCGCGCTGGAGACGCGCCCGCGTGCGGAGATCGGCTGCGGCAGTTTGCGGCGGGTATTCTGTAGCGGTGAAGCGTTGTCGCGCGAGTTGGCGCTGAATTATCAGGCGCTCATCGCGGCGCCGCTGCACAACCTGTACGGCCCGACCGAAGCGGCAGTAGATGTCACCTGGCAACCGGCATCCGGCGAGGCGTTGGAACGTTGTCAGTTGCCGGGCATCCCCATCGGCCTGCCGGTGTGGAACACCCAACTGCGCATTCTGGACGGCGCGCTGCGGCCGGTGCCGGTCGGCGTACCGGGCGATCTGTATCTGTGCGGCATCCAACTGGCGCAGGGGTATCTGCGTCGGCCGGATTTGACCGCCAGCCGTTTTGTGGCGGACCCGTTCGCCAGCGGTGAGCGCATGTACCGCACCGGCGACATCGCCCGCTGGCTGGAGGACGGCACGGTGGACTACCTCGGTCGCAGCGACGATCAGTTGAAAATCCGCGGGCAGCGTATCGAACTGGGCGAAATTGAGCAGGTGCTGCTGGCGCAGCCCGGCGTGGCGCAGGCGGTGGTCGGTGCGCGTGAGCTGGGCGGAAAATCAGCCCGACTACACGGTGCCGATGCCCGGCAACTGGTGACCTGGCTGGTGCCGCAGGCCGAGACCACGCTGGATATCGCCGCGTTACAACAGGCGCTGTCGCAACAACTGCCGGCCCATATGGTGCCGGTGAGTTACGTGCTGATGACGTCATTCCCGCTCAGCGCCAACGGCAAGCTGGATCGTAAGGCATTACCGGCGCCAGCCGGGCAGCAGGCCGCCGGACGCGCACCACAGACGGACAGCGAACGCACCATCGCCGCGTTGTTCGCCGAACTGCTGGCGTGCGAAACGGTATCGGCGGAGGACGATTTCTTCGCGCTGGGCGGTCATTCGTTGCTGGCGATGCGGCTGGCCGCCGAGATTCGCCGCCGGTTGCAGCGCTCGCTGACGGTGGGGCAGATCATGGCGGCGCGCAGCGTAGCCAGCATCGCTGCGCTGGTGGACGACGGAACCGACGGCAGTCACTCGGATGGCAATGGTGAAACGCTGCCGTTGCGTTCCGGCCGTGGACCGGTGTTGTTCTGCCTGCATCCGGCGTCGGGTTTTGCCTGGCAGTACGCGGGGTTGTTGCGTTATCTGGACGGGGATTACCCGATCGTCGGGTTGCAATCGCCGCGGCCGGACGGGGTGATCGCCCGCTGCGAATCGGTGGCTGACATGTGCGATCACCATCTGGCGACCATCCGACGTATTCAGCCGCAGGGGCCGTATTTCCTGCTGGGCTATTCGCTGGGGGGGACGCTGGCGCACGGTATTGCGGCGCGGTTGCAACAGGCGGGCGAAACGGTATCGTTCCTCGGCTTGCTGGATACCTACCCGCCGGAAGGGCAGGACTGGAGCGCCCCGGACGAAGCCGACGCCCGCGAGGAAGTGGCGCGCGAACAGGCCGGGTTTATGGCCGACACCCAGGCGGAGGACGATCTGCAATTACGGGCGGAACGGGCGGCGATGTTTAGCAATATCGTCGCCAACTATCAGGATGCGGTACGGTTGCTGTCATCGGCCCACTCGGGCCGTTACGACGGTGAAGCCACGCTGTTTGTGGCGACCCGAACCTTGCCGGCTGACATGGATGTCAACGCCACCTGGGCGCCGTATGTCGGCACACTGACGCAGTATCCGCAGCCTTGCGAACATGCGGATATTCTGTCGCCGGCATCGCTGGAAAACCTCGGGCCGTTGCTGAATAAACTGCTGCGCAGGTAATCAGAGAATGGCCGACGATAGTCGGCCAATCAGGCAGATGAAAAACTCGTTAAGTGTGAGGTTAAGCTTTTTCTGGCGTCAAAAACTGTGCTGAGGCAAGCGACTTCGCCGGATGCGCGGCAGGGAAGCCGCGCAAGCCCGTGCCGTGTTGGGAACACGTCACGGGCGGTCCGAATAGCGAAGGCGAACGCCGAGGGGACCGCGCCAGCGGCACAGTTTAGCCATCAGCCAGAGGTCAAGGAGAGGCGGCGTTGAGCCTCTCCTTGTCGTGCGTGCGATGATGTCGCAAAGGGATAACGGATGTCACCAAGCACGAAACCTCTCGCAACTCCAACATAAATCACCAATAACAAAACAACAGCGCTGTTTGTCAACAGCGTCAAGGCACCGGGTGATGGCGACCGCAGGGCACAATCAGCGGAGTGTGAGAAACCGGGTCGTCGATGATGACGCAGGCCATGCCGAACACATCTTGTACCAGTTCGGCGGTGACGATATCGGCGGGCGCGCCCTGCGCCATTACCGTACCGGCACGCATTACGATCAGGTGATCGGCGTAGCGGCAGGCTTGATTAAGGTCGTGCAGCACCGCGACCAATGTGCGGTCGTGCTGCTGGTTCAGTTCGCGGAACAGGTCCAGCAGGTCAATCTGATGGGCGATATCCAGCCAGGTAGTCGGTTCGTCCAGCAACAACAGCGGCGTTTGCTGCGCCAGCACCATCGCTATCCACACCCGCTGGCGTTGGCCGCCGGAAAGCGCATCCACGCTGCGTTCCGCCAGTTCGCTGACGTTGGTCGCCGCCATCGCTTGCGCCACCGCCGTTTGGTCGGCGTCGCTCCACTGGCGCAGCAGCGTCTGGTGCGGGTAGCGGCCGCGCGCCACCAGATCCATCACCGTGATGTTATCCGGCACAATGGCGTGCTGCGGCAACAGCCCCAGTTGCCGTGCCAGCGTTTTAGTCGGAATACGGTGGATGCTGGTGCCATCCAGCAAGACGTCGCCCGCCATCGGTTTTAGCAGGCGGCACAGCGCACGCAGCAGGGTGGATTTGCCGCAGGCGTTGGGGCCGATGATTACACTGAATTTTCCGGCCGGGATCGCCACGCTCAGATCCCGGGCGATAATGTTGTTGTCGTAGCCCAGCGTTAACTGCTCGGCGTGCAAAAGCTGTGTCATCCGAATCACTCTATTACAGGCAAATTAACGATACGGATTACCGACGCGCTTCACGGATCAGTAACCCGATGAGGTAAAGCCCGCCGATGCTGACCGTCACCGCGCCTACCGGTAATTGCCGGCCTGCAAACAGATGTTGCGCGACGATATCAGCGGTCAGCAGCAACAGCCCACCGACCAGCGCCGAGGCGCATAACGGCATAGTGCTGGCGCGAGCCAGGCGACGTGCAATCTGTGGTGCCGCCAGCGCGATAAAGGAAATCGGCCCGACGCAGGCAGTCACCACCGCAATCAATACGATACCGCACAGCATCAGTTGCAATCGGCTGCTTTCCGCGCTCACGCCCAACGCCCGCGCGCTGTCGTCGCCCATCTCCAGCAGTTGCAGGCGCCGTGCCAGCAGCAACGTCGCCAGCAGCGTCAACGGGATCAGCAACAAAGCGGGCGTGGCTTTGGTCCAGGTCATGCCGTTCAGCGATCCGACGCCCCACAGCGCGGCGGTCATCACCGTTTCCAGCGCGCCGGCGATCATCAGCCAGGTGTTGAACGCCGACAGCACCGCACTGACCGCAATACCGACGATGATCAACCGAAAGCCGCTGATGCCTCGCCGCCACGCCAGCAGATAAACCGCCAGCGCCGTCGCCAGGCCGCCCAGTACCGCACCGCCGGCAATCTGGTAATAGCTGCCGTGCAGCACAATGATAGTCACCAGCGCTCCGGTATACGCGCCGGTATTGAACCCGACCACGTCCGGGCTGCCCAGTGGGTTGCGGGTTAGCGACTGGAAAATGGCGCCGCTGACGCCGAGGCCCGCGCCTGACAGCAGCGCCATCACCGCCCGTGGGGCGCGCCATTGGGTGACGACGGTCACGGTGCCGGCATCGCCGTGGCCTGCCAGCGCCTGCCACACCATAGCGGCGGACAGCGGCAGGGTGCCGAGGCTCACCGCCAGCGTCAGCAATGCTGCGCCGCCCAGTAATAGCGCCAGGTTGACCCACAACGCGCGCAGCGGCAGACGGCCGCTGGCAACGTCGGCAGGCAGGCGCAGGAACAGGGTTCGGGTAGACATAGCAGGAGTTCCCTAAGAGTGACGTCGACGTACCAGCCAGATCAGGACCGGCGCGCCGATAAAGGCGGTGACGATGGAGACCCGCAGCTCACCCGGTACCAGCAATCGACCGATGATATCGGCGCCAAGCAGCAGTATCGGGGCGAACAGCAGCGAATAGATCAGGATCCAGCGCTGATCAGGACCGGCCCAGCCGCGTGCGATATGCGGGATCATCAGGCCGACAAACCCGATAGGGCCGGCCAGCGCGGTGGCGGAACCGCACAGCAGCATCACCGACAGCATGGCGATAACGCGAATCAATGCCACGCGGGTGCCGAGGGCGGTGGCGAGATCATCGCCCATGCTGAGCGTATTCAGCGAGCGGGCGGTGAAAAAAGCCAGCGCACAGCCCAGCAATACGGTGGGGGTCACCCAGGCGACATTGCTTAATGAGCGGATATCCAGCGTGCCGGCTTCCCATAAGCGCAGTTGATCAAACGCCAGCGGATTGAGCAACGACAGCGATGAAGTAAAACCAGACAACACGGCGCTCAGCGCCACGCCGGCCAGCGTCAGGCGGATCGGGTTGACCCGGCCGCCGCTCAGGGTGCCGATGACCCACACCATCAGGCCGGCCGCCAGTACGCCGAGCCAGGCGAAACCCAGCCACGAGGCCATACCGGTAATGCCGAAGACGCTGATACCGAGCACGATGGCGAAGCTGGCGCCGGCGTTGACGCCAAGGATGCCGGGGTCGGCCAGCGGGTTGCGGGTCAGCGCCTGCATCACCGCGCCGGCGGCGCCCAGTGCCATGCCCACCAGAATGCCGGCCAGAGTACGCGGTAGCCGCGCCTGTAAAACGATGGTGCTGTCCGGACCTTGCAACTGGCTGAACAGCGTGTGCCAGACCACGTCCGGCGCAATAGCGCGGGCGCCCAGCATCAGGCTGGCAAGAGAGATCAACGCCAGCAGCAGCAGGCAGGGGATCACACCGGCGATACGCCGACCAGTGACTAATGGCGGTAAGCGCGGTAAGCCGGTTGTCGCGATCATCTGACCGGAAATGACGGGTCTCACTGATAAGAATCGCTTTATTAAATAATGCATATGATTATTATTATCATTAATGTTGTGACGTGGCTAGGATAGCATAGGGACTTCGGCAAAGACATTGACCTGAAGCCGTATTGGCGCCATTTACCGTGCCGCCCTTGCCTCCACATTTTGGCTGACGAGTGGTCATCTCAGGCCGTTAATGGCGGCGGTGCCGCGGGACAAAACAGCATTTTCATTAAGAACAGGAAATAAACCAACGCTCATGGCTAAATCTTCTTTTTTTCTCGACTTCAGCTTGCTGAAGCAGAATGCGCATTTTCGCGCCATTTTTGTCGCCCGTATGTTGTCGGTATTTGCGCTCGGTATGTTGACCGTCGGTGTGCCGGTACAGATTCAGGCAATGACCGGCTCCACGTTGCAGGTTGGGATGGCGGTGGCGCTGGATGGCATCGGCATGTTTATCGGGCTGATGTTGGGCGGTGTGCTGGCGGACCGCTTCGATCGCCGTAAACTGATTCTGTTTGCCCGCGCGACCTGTGGGCTAGGGTTCGTGGCGCTGAGCCTGAATGCGTTTTCCGGTTCGCCGTCATTGCTGGCGCTTTACCTGCTAGCAGCCTGGGACGGCTTTTTTGGTGCGCTGGGTATGACTGCCCTGATGGCGGTGATCCCGTTGCTGGTCGGGCGGGAAAATTTGCCGGCTGCCGGCGCGTTGACCATGCTGACGGTGCGACTGGGAGCGATTTTGTCGCCGGCGCTGGGCGGGGTGATTATTGTTGCGGGCGGCGTGGGCTGGAACTTTGCGGTGGCCGCAGCAGGCACGCTGGCAACGTTGATCCCGCTGGTGCGGCTGCCGGCAATGAAACCGGCGCCGGGCAAACCGGAGCATCCATTACAGGCGCTGGTCGGTGGCGTTCGATTCGTTTGTGCGCACCCGGTGGTGGGTTGCGTGGTGCTGTTGGGGATGCTGGTAAGCGTGGTCGGGGCGATGCGGGTGCTATTTCCGGCGTTAGCAGGCGATGCGTACCATGCCGGGCCGTCGGCGGTGGGGTTGATGTATTCCGCCGTACCGCTGGGCGCCATGCTGGGGGCGTTCACCAGTGGTTGGGTATCGGGCGTGCAGCGGCCGGGACGCATCCTGCTGGGGTGTGCGACGGGCGCGTTTCTGGCGGTGGGGTCGCTGGGGGTATTCAGCCATTTGCTGCCTGCGCTGCTGGCGTTGGTTTGTTATGGCTATTTCAACGCGATCACCTCGTTGTTGCAGTTCACCTTGATCCAGAGTCATACGCCGGATCACCTGCTGGGGCGGGTCAATAGCCTGGGAACGGCGCAGGATGTCACTGGCGATTCCGTCGGGGCGCTGATTCTGGGGGTGATGGGCAAACTGCTGGCGCCTGCAAGCAGCATCCTGGTTTTTGGCGCGGCGGCGGCGTTGTTGGGCAGCGTGATGGCGTTGCTGGTGCGGCCGCTGCGCCAGTGCCGTTTCGGCGAACCGTCGCCGGATGAAGAGAAAACCGGCGACGCGATACAAGAGGGGTAAGCAGCACCGCAGCACCACGGTAATGATGCGATACCTCAGTGGGGCGTTGGCCGGCGAAAGCTCTGTTCTATACGGGTCAACAGGTTGCCGGCGCTGTAGTAATCAAGCCGGAAGGTAT
Organism: Dickeya chrysanthemi NCPPB 402; assembly: GCF_000406105.1. Taxonomy (NCBI): domain Bacteria; kingdom Pseudomonadati; phylum Pseudomonadota; class Gammaproteobacteria; order Enterobacterales; family Pectobacteriaceae; genus Dickeya; species Dickeya chrysanthemi. The sequence continues at coordinate 1,346,139 of NZ_CM001974.1, forward strand.
CCGGACCCATCGCCCAGATGCGGCGTTGTTTAACCGGTTCCAGATGGCTGAGGAATGGATTGGCGACGACCCGGTTAACGGTCTCGTCGTCATTGGCGAACAGGAGCAGTGACTGGCCATTAAGGCTGCCGGCCATGTTCTCGCCGGAGATCTGCAAAATATCTTGCCGTTTACCCATGCGGGTTTCCGTCGGCAGGTTGTCCGGCAGCGACGACAACTGGAAGCCGAGCTCGCTGAGCAGTTGCCCCTGCGCGGATGAGTGTGTCCACAGGTTGACGCCGCGGCCGTCTTCGTAATACACCAGTGCCGACACCGGCTGAGGCGGCAACTGAATAGCTTGCTTCACTGCCTGCACCCGTTGTTCGAAACGTTCAATCACCTGCCGGGCATCGGTTTCGCGACCGGTTGCCTGACCCAGATATTCCGCTAACTGCTGCCAGCTTTTATCACCATAATCCACCACCAGCGTCGGGGCGATGGCGGCAAGCTGTTCATACAGTTTCAGGGCGGAATCGCCGCCGGTGGCGGCTATGACGATCATATCCGGTGCGGCGGCGGCAATCGCTTCGGCGTTGGGTTCGGTTACATAGAGCGGGAGAATGCCGCGCGCTTTCGCCTCGGCGCCCCACTGGCGAAAGAACCCCTGTTCATCAGCCACGATGGTGTTGGGGCTGGTCGCGCCAGAGCCGATCAACGGCGCGTGGATCGCCAGCAGTGTGCCGCTGATGGTGACGCTGGTGGAAACGATGCGTTGAGGGGGATGGGCGAGCGTTACCGGCCCTTTTGGCGTTAGCAACGTGCGCGGCCAACCCTCGGCAGGGGCGGTTGACGTCTGCTGCGTCGAAGAAGCGCTGTTGTCGCAGCCGACCAGCAGCATTGCCAGTAACCCCAGCATCCACCCCATATAACGGTAGTTGTTATTTCCTGATAGCACGCCGGCGGCGCACCCGTCTGATCCCACCATACGATTACCTGTCGAGCATGAAAATAAGCAGCAAGGTTATCGATAATGCGTCTCACATACAATATGGTCAGGGGGAATCATGAGTTTGTGTTAATAATTATCGATGGCGGGAGTTATCAGCTAACCATGCTGATTTTTTGATGTTAGGCATTTTTATTGATTTATCAGTGGTAAGTATTCCATGTTTATATGATGTTTTGTCAATAATTGTAGAGTGGTCCGTATTGCTGTATTGAAAAGTGTAATAAAGTTTATAGGTTACTCTGTCAGTGAGTGACGATATTCAGTAGGTAAAACAGGTCATGAAGACCCTATAAGGCTGCCTTTGACGTCCTGTGTCAGGAGGTTTGCTTTCCTTTTCATAGGATCGTGAGAAGGCGTATTTATCATTATCATGCTTGGAAAAAGGACTTATGTCGCAGATAAGAAAGCATATTTCTCTGGGTCGCTGTCTGCTTGTAGCGGGCAGTTTACTGGCGGCGAATGCCGCTTATGCGGACGAAACCTGTGTGGCGGGTAACTGGCAGGTGAGTAATGTCAGTGATATGCCGGCCGCGCAGTATCAGACTGAACATTTTGCGTTTCGTTGGACTGGTAATCAGGTTAAACAGGCCGATGCCGTTGCCGCCGGCAAGCAACTGGAGTTGATTTGGGACAAGTTCATCAACCAGATCAAATTCCCGCAGCCATACTGCAATGCGACCGTTAAATACAAAGCGAATGTTCACATCGACCCGTCTTTCGGTCTGACCGGCGGGATTGCGGATGGCGGTACTATGGGGATGTGGATCGGCCCCGGTACGCTGCTTGACCATTGGGGACTGGCGCATGAATTCACCCATGCGTTGCAGGGACAGACCGGCAGCTTCCAGTCTTACGGTAATCAAAATTGGGTTGGCTGGATCTGGGAATCTCACGCCAACTGGATGACGCATCAACTGGACGAATACCGCGGCACCTCCGCGCATTGTTCCGACATGCTGGTGAACTATCCGCACCTGTATCTGGGGTCGACCCGCGATCGTTACTGTAACTGGCAGTTCATGGAACATCTGAAGAACCGCTATGGCTACAGCGCAGTGAACGACATCTGGGCCAAAGCGCCAAAAGCCGGCAGCGCCGAGCAAAACACCACCGATCCTATCAGCGTGCTGAAGAGCAACATGGGCTGGAGCCAGTCTGAACTGAATGATTTCTTCGGCGATTGGGCGATGCATAACGTCAACTGGGACTATACCGATCCTGACGGTTACGACCGCGGTAGTTTCTATCGCCGGACTTACGGTGGATATGGTGCGGTGACGCCGTCTCAGGATAATGCCGATCAATTACTGCGTACTACCGCATTAGAACCGGTCAGCGCCTCCGGCGTAAGACGTTTTGCTGTGCCGTTCGATCAGGCGCCGCAGCGTTGGGGCTACAACATTGTCCGCCTGATTCCGGACAGCGGCGCCACCAAAGTGACGGTCTCGTTCCAGGGCGTGGTACAAAGCGCGCCGGCGGTTAACAGCCTGCCGGGCCTGAAGAACGACCCGGTTGCTCTCGCCCAGCCGGATTCCGACTGGCGCTGGGGCCTGGTGGCGATCGACTCCGCCGGTAAGAGCCGCTACAGCGCGTTGCAACGCGGCGCGTCGGCCAAAATCAGCAACTTTGCGGTGAAATCGAGTGATAAAGGGTTGTATCTGGTGGTGATGGGCTCACCATCGCAAATGCACCAGGTCGCCTGGGATCAGGCCTATTATTCGCTGTACCGCTACCCGTGGACGGTGGACCTGACCAACGCCTGGGCGGAAGGTTCACAGCCGAACGCTCCGACGCCGACCGCCAATGGCCGTCGTCACAGCAACGGCGGCGGCTGGGTGGCGAATGGCGCGGAAGTGGCGTCGACCGCTTATGTCGGGCCGTACGCCCGTGTGATCGGCGGTAAGGTGCTGGATTATGCCCGTATCGAAGATCACGCCACCGTACTGAGCGGCACCGTTTCCGGCAATGCCCGCGTCAGCGGCCTGACGGTAGTGCAGGGCGACACGGTGATCAAGGATAACGCGCAGGTGAACACCGTGTTCAAAGGACCGGGCGCTTTCGAACCGGGCGTAGTGGTATCCGGCTCGGCACAATTGCGCGGCGATGCAGAAATTCGTGGCGTGTCTGCATCCAAGGGCGTGTTCTACGGCTTCATTGACGAAAATGAAGTGAAAGATAGCCAGGCCGGCGCCAACCTGACCGACGCCGTACCGGAAGTGACCGAACGTCCGGCTTACGCAAAGTAAGCCTCTGGGGTAAGCAAGGTATGGCATCGGGTGTCCGGTAACGTGGTTTGTAAGCAATGTCAGCGGATATGCCTGCTGTACTTCACGTCGCAAGACTCATTATGCGTCTCGTTTTGCAACTCGAGTTATTTAAGGTATAAACAACGGGGCGTTCGCCCCGTTGTTCTTGTCGTCAATATTGTTAGCCAGCAGGAATTATTGCCCGTTCCAGGCGCGGATCTGCTGGTCGCGTATTTGCAATTTTTGCCCTGGCGTCAGCGAGTTATAGTTGCTGCTGAGGCCGCTTTCCCAGTCGCCGTACAGCGGATTAGGCAATATGATGAACTGCGTGCCGAATTTCGCCTGATTATTGCTGACGAACGCCCGGCGCGCCGTATTGTCCTTATGATAGGTCGCTGCGCCGAAGTCGTTCAGGTTGTCTCCTACATACAGCACAATGTCGTTGCCCTGAGCGGCGATATCATCAAAGCGTGCCTGCTTGTTGCTGTTGCCTTTACTTAGCCATAGCGTCTGATCGTTCACGTCGGGAAAGCCGAGTTTGATCATGTTGTCGCGGGTATCGCCTGCTTCGATGATCAACCGGTTGGATACATAAAATACCTGTCCGCCATGGCTGTTGACGTAGCGGGTGAATTCCACCGCACCGGGCACGGCAAGTGCCTGGCGTGCATGAGACCAACGGTTCCAACTGATCAGGTTGAATGATTTATGTTCTTTGGCCTGCCAACCGCTGTAGGCACTGTTGTCCAGCATGGTTTCGTCAATGTCGACCACGACCACCTTTTTCTTGCCTGGTTTGACCGGTGCGGCGTCGAACGCTAGTCGTGCGGAGTTAAATGACTGATAACACAAGGCTTGATACTCGCCCGACTGTTGGAGCCAGTTCAGAGCCAGTACCGACTGGTTGGCGAGTCTTGTCTGGGCATCCTGAGACTGGGGAGTACTGCAGCCGGAGAGTACCAGCATCGCCATCAGGGCACCGGCGCTGAAAGTCAGCTTTTTCATGGAGTTTCCTTTTTTATGGCTGAGCAAGGTATGTGCGCCAAGCCGAAGAGGTCGTGCAGTAGCGATATAGAAGCAGGAATATATCGGGGAGTAAATATACCGGTCTTATTTGTACGCACTTTTTTAATAACTGTCACGAATCAGTGTACAGACAGTAATGACGGGAATCGTAACGAAAACGTATTGAATGCGGTGGTTGCAACATACTGAAATGGCAGCGGCTATTAGAAAATATATCCCAAATAATTCGAGGTGCAGGACAACACGCATTATTTAGGGTATATATCCTAAATAGTTCGAATTGCAGAACAAGACTCATCATGAGTGTTGTAACGCTGCCGGCGGCGGCCCGTAAGGCGAGGCCCATTGATGGGCCGAGTAAGAAAGCTAATGCATCTGCAATTTGAAATATAACAGATATATACCCAAAATAATTCGAGTTGCAGGAAGGCGGCAATCGAGCGAATCCCCAGGAGCTTACACAAGTAAGTGACTGGGGTGAGCGAGGGCAGCTAACGCACCTGCAACTTGAAGTATGAAGGGTATAAAATGGGGATGTGATTATTGCGGTAATTAATATTAATCACCTCTCTTTATTTTGCTTTTTAAAAACACTGACAGGCATGACGCCTAAGTAAAAAAGAAACAGGAGATGATATGTTTTTAAAGAAGACAGCTGTTCTGGCAACATTCCCCCTCTGGATTGCGTTTGCGGCTCACGCCGATGACTTTGATAAACTGGATCAGGCGTTGCCTTCCGGCGTGAATGCCGCGTCGATTGCGCCGGTATTCGATTTTGATACGGATGGTTGCCTGCCCAGTGCAGGGATTAGCCGTAGTGGCCAGCAGAACGGTGGCCTGAAGCCGACCGGCAGCCTGACCGGCGGCTGCCGATGGACCACGTTTTTGGATAAGTCCAATACCTTGCACCGTTACGCCTGCGTCAATAACGGCGGTAATCGTTATTGCGGGCATTTTTATGCGCTCTATTTCCTGAAAGATCAGATTACGGCCGGTATTAATAGCGGTCATCGTCACGACTGGGAATATGCGGCGGTCTGGACCAAAAACGGTACCGTCACACATGGTAGCTACAGCGCTCACGGTAAGCTGACGACCGCTGCCGCGTCCAGTCTTGATAAGCAAAATGGTCACCTGAAGTTTGTGTACCACAAAGACGGTGCGCTGACCCACGCGTTCCGTTTTGCCCAGTCAGGCGAGCAGGCGGAAAACCCGTACAACACCTTTGTCACGCCGGATATTGTCAGTTGGTATTCGGTGCATGGTGACGGCGTCAGCAATCAGAATATGCGTAACAAAATGAATACGTTCAATTATGAGTCGGCCGATATTCCGATGAAGGACGGGAACTTTCTGTCTAACCTGAACAACGGTAAACCGGGCGATTATCCGACCTTCACGCAAGCCAGCGTGGACAGTTCTAAATAATCCTCAGGCCGGGCCACCTGGCCCGGCTGTTTCATCAATCGAAGAGTAGATACTGAGATTACTTAAGGTGAGATAATTTCAATCCATTAAAGTAATGATATGCGTTAGCTTTTTTCAATTGAAATGGAAATGGTATTTTCGGCATCATGTTGTTTTATACCCATTGGTCATCTCCATTTTTTTGAAATCCTATACTCTCAATATAATGAATCAAGGCTGATTTTTTCTCGGAAGTGGCGTTAAAGAAAAACACTTCGTTAATCATGGGTTTTGTTCCATCTGGCGAGTCGTAGAAAATCTTATATTGGTCCTATCCGCATAATGTGGGCACGACCTTAAGAGAGGTTATAGTTTTCAATCTGTTCCGGGCTATTGCCAACAATTAATACACGCTCGGCGAGAGTGCCGAGCGCGAGGGGCATTATATGATTGACGTCACTTTAACGACATTATTGCATCTGATATGTTTATCTTACGTATCATCGCTTTTTTTATACTTCCAGAGGAAACTCCATCATGGAATTTTTCCAAGAATAAACTTATGTCATCTGTTTTTGGTAAGTCGGAATACTCATAGTCCCACCATTTTGAATTAATAAGATTATCTATTTTTTCTTGAGTGAATCTATATTTAATAACTCGTGCCGGAACGCCGGCGACTATAGCATATGGAGGGACATCCTTTGTAACAACGGCGTTGGCAGCAATAACCGCACCATCAGAAATAACTATCCCGCCTTTTAGCACTGCTCCCTCACCAATCCATACATCATTTCCTATGACTGGTGAAGGTAGTACTTCATTAAAATATATACTGGCCGTCTCGCCCAACCCCGTAATTGATCTGGCGGAAAAATCTTCTCTATATGTAATTGGGCTGGTTGTAAACCAATTTATTGGATGCTGGCTACCCATTATTTTTACATTTTTTGCAATACTGCAGTATCGCCCAATGGTTATATCATTGGGTAAAGGGCTGCAGGAATACGAATATGCACCCACGGAGCAAAAGCCACCGACAGGCATTGTTGAGTAGGTTTCAGCAAAAATATCACAACTGATTGAAAACTTCTTGCCTCTACTCATCCTTAATATGCTTCTTTTTTTATAAACCCCTTTTGTCTTTAATATGTGTTTTAAGAATATTTTTTCTGAAATAAAAAAATCCTCAATCCTTTTATTCCATCTGAATGTTATTGGGTAGTTCATGCCGGTATCCGTGCCATAAAGCAACTATCATAGCATAATAGAATTACCAGCATGAATGGTGTTTTACTGCATGATTTTAAAGGCTATTTTTCAATTTCTGAGAGTCTGCGAGATAATGAACGAGTTGCTTCTCCCAATGACTACCCTGGCACTCAGTAAGTTAGAGATGCGGTAGCTAACGGCCGCGGCGGTAACGTGAATAAAGGAAAGATCTCAATGTTGTCGATTGGTAAAGACAGCCCATTGCCGTCATTGAGGGTATAGGGTTTATTCTGGGTTTTGGTTGGATGGAGTAGGACCGTGATTTTCTCTTTTATTTGTTTTTAAAGGATTTTTAGCCTTGCTGAGAAGGTGTGAGACGGGTCGATGGCCCCGACAGGAGTGAAACTAAATTTATATTTGTTTGATTTTAATGATTTTATTTTTGTTTTGTTTTAATGGATACCCCCAAAAATACCCCCGCATGGTTTTGTGTGAATTGCTTTTGACTGTTTTTTGTTCGCTTGCAAATCAAAAAAAGATTGGCTCTGTAACAAAATAACTCCCCCAAACAGAAAACCAACACATCACTTGCGCTTTCCATGTACTAAATTCTGTCGGGCTTCCCAGCACTTCATCCTGAGCCGGATCAGTTCCAGATATTTCCGGCGGAACGTATCACCGCGCATACCTGCGGGTTTTGGAAGTCTGGACATGTTAAACCCCACCCGAGCGATCTGATTCCAGTAATCCGGGCACAGTTCCAGCTTTGCCATATTTTCCATGCGTACCAACCGCCTCCAGCGTTTTAGCTGGCTTTCGCTTTGGCTGGCATAACAAAGGCCGGAGCACGTCCGGCAGGTGAGAATATCCGAATCAACGTACAGCTTGGTCGCACGTTTTCCGCATTGGGGGCATTGATACCAATAGCGTGTGCCGTAACTCACTTGTGTGGTGACAAGAGACAGGGAAAAAGTGTTTCCGTTGAGGGTAACAGTAAAACCGTCATCACACCGTGTGAAGGTTGCGTGGATGATGGGTATGTGAAGGTTAACGGAAACGTTTTTCAGGAGGGTGAGGGCATCCAGCCCAATGGAAGGAAGTGATGTGGTGTAACGCCGTGTTCGATTGCGCAATTTTCCCCCGTGATCAATACGAAAAGATCTGCGAACGCCTGCGCAACTGCGAATTGCACATAATGGATAAGATCAGGCACAGCAAGGGATAGAGGCTGTTTGCGAAGTCCGGTGCGCTCCGTTTTTGCGAATTGCGCAGTGCTGCGAATTGCGCAATTTTTTGCGCAGTGCTGCGAATTGCGCAATTTTTTGCGCAGTGCTGCGAATTGCGCAATTTTTTGCGCAGTTACACCTGTGCGTTTTCTTCCTGTCTGACTTTCCGTTTTAACTGTTCGATAGCCTGGTGATATTCCACATCCAGCCAGTGAAGGCAGTTATTGACCAACGGCACATAGTCCACCAGCCATCTTGCCTCATCAATTTTTATGCCGGCTAAAGACAGCGATTTCCTGATATCGTCGGTTGTGGATACCAAGCGGCCGACACCATCACATTCAAGGCATTGACTGCCTGGCCTTTTGGTTTGTTCGCCTGAACCTTTGCAGCATGGGCATATATCGCTATTACCGGCTTCCTGTTCTGACCACTGCCGGAGTGAGGCTTTCTCTAACGCTATCTGGTTGTTGAGCGTGGCGGCGCGTTCCTGCGCTATCTTGCTGCTGGTTTTGTTCTCAAGGCGTTTTTTCTCTGCATTGAGGATGCCGATCAGGTTCTTGGTGCGAACTGCTTTAGCGCCATAGCGGCGTAGCAAGCTGGCACGTCTGGCGAGTTGTGGGGGCAATGGACGGCAGACTGCCAGATTAATAGCCAGCAGACAGACCGCTACCGCATGATCCGGTATGTTCCGTTGTGAAGGGACCCACTCTTTAACCGCAACTTGCAATCTGTCGCCGGCAGGGGGATCTGATTTATATCTCAGCATGAGCAAGTCATAGCCTACCGGGTGGTGTTTGCTGGCGGTGGATAACGCCCCCAGATACTGATCACGGCCTATTTTCCCGCTACCACGGCAGGATGAGGTAAATGCGCCGGCGCTTCTGGCTTCGTGTAAACGTAAAGTGTGTTCAATTATGCTGGTCATAGATTCCTGCTGATATTGGTTTATAAGGGGGGAAGCGAGCTTGTGTAATGGGGCGTTTACTCTTCTATCCCCTGAGTAGTAGCCGTAATCGCACGGTTTACCGCGTCAAGGTTACGTTCAAATACGGTGCTACCTTTAGGGGTATTCGCCAGCTTTAGCAGCGCATCCCGCACCGGTTGGCTTTCGTATAACCGGCCAAATGCGCCATAGGTTCCCATCGTTCCGATGACTTTCGCTGCGAGTACCGGCCCGCCAAATATTCCTGCCAGTCCCGGCCCCATAACGGAACCTATCTGTGCGGCCACCTGTCCGTTAGGCAGGGTCACTGATGCCTGAGAGGCGCGTTGCGTACTTTGCAGGTAACGTGTCAGGCCGGTAAGGTATTGCCGTTCTTCGCCTTTAAAAAATATCCCTGTATGTTCAGAGTATTTTTTAAGCCTTAGCAGAAAGCGATCCGGGGACGCTTCACCCTCCAGTGCTTTGGCAATCAATCCGGCGCGGGCGGCTTGTCGGCCTCTGTTGTCGAGAGAATCGTACAGTGCTCTTACCTGGCTGGGTTTACTATCAAACAGCATAGAATTGACGCTTTCCGGCGTGATATGGCCTTTTTCCAGAATGCCTTTTAACTTCGTTCCCTTTACCTTACCTGCTTCCTGAGCATAAACCGCTTTGGCGTGCGCCCAACGAAATGCCTCTCGTTCACCCAAAGCGCCATTCACTGCGCTATTGAGGTCTTTGGTCATGGCTTCATAGACGCGATTAACGGATACAGCGGAACGATCCGGCATCGCCATACGTTCCCCTTTCACATCCATGCGGAATTGAGTACGCAAGTCATCCAGCAAGCTAAAATTGACGTTTCCCCCTGCCAGTTCTTCCCGATAATCTTTCAAGCGGCTAATAGTCGCTTCATCGCTGGTTTTTCCCAGTCGTGATAACTGCGTAATTTCTCGATCGATCGCATCAATTGCACGTTGAGGCTGGACATTGCCAACACCATCCATCTTGTTTCTGATTTCGTTAAAGCGATCGCCAGCGGCACGCTTAAGAGCCGTATTCTGCTCTTTAATGCTCTGAACCACATCGGCAGCAGAGTAAACGCCGTATCGCTGTGAAAACTCATCCACCAGTCGAGAGCGCGCCATTTGCTGCTCCGCACGCATTTGTCCCGTACCCACAACAGGGATTTTCTCCGCGTTGGCCTGAACTGAGCGACCGACAAAGGTTTGCGGCGGCATCATGTCGCTGGTCATTAGCGGAGCGTTATTCTGTTTCGCGTAATCGATAGCGGCCTGGGCTTCTGGGGTGATAGTGCCTTTAAGCGCACGATAACCCGCGCCAGCCGCATTACCGACAACGCGAACGGCGCCGCCGACAGCGGTGGCCACGCCTAAATCCTCCGCCAGTTCAGCCGCATCATTCTGCCCGCTGTTTTCCGCCAGTGCGCCTACCGTATTCTCTGCGACCAGCCCGGCCAGTCTTGCGCCTGCGCCGGTTGCTGCTCGCGTCGCTCCCTGTACCGGATTGACCAGGTACGGTAACGCATCAGCCGCGACCTGTCCCGCTTCGGTCTGTGGCCGCATGGACTCAGGAAGCGAGAAACGGGCGGCAGGGGTGTAGGTGCCATCACCGATCCCCATTTTTCCGCCGGCCCATGCCGCGGCACTTTGCACCGCATCGCCAGCCATAGGAATGATATTGGCGACGTTAATCCCAGCCTGAGCAATTGCGCCACCTGCCTCAGACACCCCAAGCAAGCCATCCTGCAACAAGCTGCGTGCTTTTGGCGCTTGCTGGGCAAACTGCGCGTAGGGATTTTCCTCTTGGCTGGTGGCTGATATGTCTTGCGGAGAAGCCGGGGTAGCAAACTGTGCGTAAGGGTTGGTTTCTGCTGTCGGAACATTGACACTTACTGGCTGCGGCTGCGGCTGCGGCTGTGGCTGAGACGTGCTGGCAAACCCTTCTACAGCCTCCCTCGTCATGCCATCTCCGTTAAGCAGGTATTCCCCGCTAGGGACAGTTACAAAGAGCCGCCCCTGTTCGTCTTGCCTGGTACTGCCGCCAAACTTATTCGCTATCTGCTGGGCGATCTGCTGTTGCTGCTCTGGCTTCAGGAGTTTCAAAGTCGATTTCATTGAGTCCCAGTTCACAGTGCTGAACTCTCTGGCCGCGCCCATTTCGGGATGAATACCCGACTGTCTGGCCTGCATCATGATACGTTCCTGAATTGTCGGCTCCACGGTGGCGGTAACAGGCTGTTGCGGGGATGCCTTCATACTCTGTGCGTATTGGGGGACGTCTGGGACGGGTTCGGGCTGACCACTACCGATCAGCCCTTCATCTTTTGGGGAGGCGCGCTCCCCAATATAGCGCTGGCTTGCTCCCTGCCCGAATGTCTGATCGAACAGATGAGCGGTATCCGGACGCTGACGCAGCATATCAATTGCTGTTTGCGGTATTGCCGGATGACTGGGCGGTACAACGGCGCCAGGTGCCGTTACACCATTAGACTGGTTCGGGGATGCGGGCTGTTGTTGACCACCGGCAGACGGCAAGCGAACAGCATAACCACCTTCCACTTTTTCCACCGTCGCGCCTGGCATTTTCGCCCATTTGCTGGCGTTGGCCACACGCTCATTAGAAAAGGGTTTGCCGCCGAATGTTTTCAGCTCGCCTTGCTCCTGCCCTTGATGGGTGTTCATCCCGTAAGCAGTCGCATAACGATCACGCTTATCCGTCAGAAAGGTTTTTAGGTCATTGGCGCGGCGGATAAATTCTTCTTCGGACTGGCTAGCACTTAATCCCGACACGGCAATACGGGCTTGCTCCCCTTCAGCGTTAGATAATGCGCCCATGCCACGCAATGCCTGAATAGCGCTAAGGAAGTTCTGTCCTCCAAATTGCTTAAAGCGAGTATCCCAACTGGCTGCGTCAGTGCCTGGAATATGCTTGCTCACCACACCCAACCCAGCGCCTACAGAAGTGCCAAAGCCCGGATCGGTTAGCAGTCCGTCAATAGTCTTGATTTGCTGGTCATACGTTTCAATCACATCCTGTCTTTGTAGCTTGCCATCTGTAGATGCTTGCTGCTGCTTCTTCACTTCACTCAGGTATTTTTGCCGCTCCATACCCGCACTGTTGTAATCGTTAACGATCTCGACCGGAGATTTCCCGGCGGATATCTGTTGAATGCGGATATGTTGCGGCACCTGCATGTAGTCCTGTACTGGCATAAAAGGTGCGTTCGGGTCAGGCTCAGTGTACGGATTAGCCTCCTTAAGGTTGGGTTGTGTCATTCCCAGCAAATGAGAGCGCTGTGCCAATGTCCTCATGATTTGCTCACTGGATAGAGGTAGCGGAGGGTCATTGGGATCGGTGGAGCGGTTGCGCGTGATTGGAGCCTGATATGTGTTAATTTCCGGTCTTTCATCGGCTTGCCATCGTCAGCCAGTTCACCCTGCTTTACGCTTAACTCTGGGCGTAGCATCTCATCAGCGGCAGATATGACTGCCGGGTCGTCGGCACTGATTTGACCAGACATCAGCGCCGGCGCGCGTGATTTGAGATACAGAGCGCTTTGCGCTGCTTTAGGGCTGGTCAGATAATCCGGGTTTAGCGCAGTGTAAAATTGTTGCGCATCAGGAGGAAGCTGTGACCACAGGCGTGTGGCTGTCTCCTTATCTCCCGCACGGGCTGATAGCGTTATCCCTTCAGCCAGATGCCCATATCGAGTGGTCATTTCCTGTAGCTGCTGCTGGCGCTGTTGTCGTTTTTCGGCAGCCTGAGAAACAGCCAGCGTCCCGGCAGAAATATCTACCCGGCGATTATCCAAAATGCGATCTTTCGCTTTATTCTCTTGTTCAATTTTCTGTTGCTGAACCAAATTATTGTAATCGCGTTCATCAGTAGACTGGCGCCAGTTCTGAGTGTTTACCGCCATTTCATAATTTCGATCGGCATTCTTCTGTTGCTGGTCGATCATTAACCGCCGCAATTCCGATTCTTCCCGGCGTTGTAGCGCATTATCGACAGTGCTAAATCCTGCCAGAAAGCCGTCAGCCAATCCTCTTACATCTGCCATAAATCCCCCAATTATGAAAACAATGAACCAGCCAACAAGCCAACCGCCGCCCCAATTGCCGTACCAATGCCTGGAGCAAATGACCCCATTGCTGCGCCGGCCGCCGCCGTTGAGCCTAAAGCCGCACCACCCGCCGCGCCCATCCCGGCCATCGTGCCTTTCGTCTGATTAGCTGCCATTTTCTGCTGTGCTTTGAGTTGCTCATTCGCCGCTTCACGCTGCTGTTCCTGTTCAGCGGCTTGCTGCATACCCTGCATACCTTGCTGGCGTGTCTGTGCCGCAATATCAATGAGTCCGTATGACATCGTATTTATTCCTGCTCAAAAAGAGGTTGTGCCACCATACTTAGCGCTTCATTAAACGTTGGCTCTGGTTTTTCCAAAACTCGACGGGCGATAACTGCCGCCCGGCGTTTCGCCCTGGACTGTTTAACAATCCACTCGTCGATATCGGCTTCACGCCAGCCAATCGCACGGCTTCCTGTGATGCTGAACGGTGCCGGGAATTGGCCGTTTTCCCACATGTGCCGTAGCGTAATCCGGTTGATGCCAACCTTTTCACACGCCGCTTTCTCGCGTATTACTTTCTCGCTCATGCCTGCATTTTCCGTTGATTGAAGTGATCGGCCAGATAGCGCCGCATATCGTTGGGTTGAGGGGGGAGGGAATAAGGGTTTACGCCATTCTCTTGCGCTAATTCACGCAACCGGTAACTTGTGAGTTTCGTCAGATCAACGTCATCATTGCCGATTTTCACTACAAGGCTGCTTGCTTCGGCGTCAGCCTGCTGCTGTGCCCGTTCCTGCTGGCGGCGATTTTCGGCGGTAATCTGCCGCTGGTGTTCGGCTTCCGCCACTTGTGCAGCCTTGTGCCTGGCTTCTTCCGGCGTAGCGAATATGCCAGGGAAGCTATCCAGCAAATACCGTGCAACAACGGGCGGAATATCCGTAGGGACTGATTGAAGAAACAGAAACGGACGGCCCCTGTAGTCAATACGTTTTTCCGGTTTACCTCCGATGTAGACGATTTTCAGGTCAGTGCCGCCAAACGTCCTTTCCTGTTCTTCTTTCCATTCGTCCTCTTTGCGAAGAGATTCAGCTAATTCATGAGGTTCCATCGTATTTATCCATTAAAAAAGCCTGCTGGGCTAACCATGCAGGCTTGGGGGTTATGGCAGGTTGTAGGTAAAAAAAACCGGAGTGGTTTTTAAGCCATACTCCGGTATCTTTCCGTAAGTTAGCGCGTATTGCTGGGGGATGCAAGATGAGTATGTAGCCAGTTTGTTGGGCTGTTTTCCCCGTCTTTTTTATCCCCGCCACATTCCCCTATAGATCATCAGAAAGATGTTGGTTCAGTTGGTTCAGTTGGTTCACGGTCCGCTAAGCCGCGCCAGCACTGGATTTGTGTGAACCAACACCGCGTCTTTCTCGTTGGTTCAGCCGTGCTTTTTGTTGGTTCACGCCGCCCGCCAGCCAGAAAGTAACCGGGTACGTCGCCGTGTTGGTTCAAAACGCCCCTTTGTTGGTTCAGTGTTGGTTCAACATGGGATGCGTTTTCCTTGTAAAACAACCATCTTTACTTATTGAACCAACTGAACCAACTGAACCAACATACCTTCTACGTGTGTGAAAGCCTCCTATTCTGGCGGGTCGTCCTCCGGCCGGTACTGAAGCACGTAAACGTTTATCTGCCGCCCATCAATGCGCGGTGACTTACGTTGATAGCCGCGCCCACTGGTGGGGGGCGTCAACATGCCCGCTCCGCGCAAGATTTCGGCAAACTGCCTGACGTTAAACCCCCTGGCGATTTCGCCCTCAAAGGTGGCCGGGAAGGTGTAGAACATCATCGGGGCGGCATCGTGCTTGCCTCTGTCCCGGTATCCGGCAAGGTCACGTATGGGCAGGTCTTGCGGGTTGTAGGGCAGCGGGGCAAACCGGCTCAGGCCGTGGGCGTTCAGGAACGCTTCGCACTGCTCGATAATCTGCTGGTGCTCCTTGTTGCCGGTGCCGAATTCGCGCACCCAGGCATTAAAGCTGTGCTGTATCGCATCCCGGCCCGTCTGTTCATCCCAGCCGGTAATGACCCGGCCCAGTGACAGCGCCGCGTCCATCACGGCAAAGCGGGCGGCCACCCGGTGAACCTGTTCGCCATAGTCGGCAGGAATGAGGCTGCGCCAGCGGGTTTCAGCAGCTCTCACCGCCTCGATAGCCTGTTGCGGGTGGTCGGCAAGGTGCTTAATCCACACCCGGCCTGCGGCACCGTGGTACTGCTGGCAGGCGTCTTTCAGTGCGTCGGCGTGCTGTTTGCCGTTGGCATGTTCATGAAAGCACGCCGTTTTGCTTAACGGGATATTCAGCAGCCGTACCAGTTGTCCCGCCCTGGTTTTTCTGCCCACGCTGGCAATGAACGTTTCCAAATCCATTTCGCCGGTGCTGATTGCCACCGTGCGCCAGCGCTTGAGCTCCCGGTTGCCGCCTTCTTTGGCCCCCTGCAATTTGCCGACGCCGTTAAACAGTGCATAGGCGGCCTGCGCCACGCTCACCGGGTCAGCACCCTGACCGACTTCATCCAGCGGCATCAGCGCGTCGTTGTGGGCGGCGGCTTCGTTCGCCAGCCCCAGCGCGGTGCCGTACCACGTCAGGCGCAGTAACTCCGGGTTACCGTACAGGCTGGTGGCAACGCTGGCGGTGGTGGTTTTCCCGGCGCTTGATTGCTCATAGAAATGGATGCCGAATCCGTCAGCCCCCACCAGCCCGATTAACGGTGCTGCCAGCGCCGCCGCCATACCGGTCATCATGGCGTAGTTGCCCCCGGCAAGGCGGGCCACGGTGTCGCGCCAGCCTTCTGCCGTGCCGCTGACGGTGTAGCCTGCGGCGGCTGCGCTGCGCCCGCTGAACAGTACCGGTCTGTCAGGGGTGCCGATGATTTCCCCGTCCGGCATGAGGTAAGCCCCACACTGCCAGCCGGTCGCGTGCGCGATATGCCAGATATCCCGTGCGGCACTGCGCTGGAGCCAGTCGGCCAGAATGGCACGCAGGCTGTTTTTGGTGGTGACGTTCACGCCGCCGTTTTTCAGCGTTCGCCAGCCCTCGCGCTCACCGATATCCGCCAGCGGAATGGCCTGTGTGGTGTCGGTCTTCGCGCCGATGGGCCGCCAGCGCATTATCAGGTACTGGTCTTTGTCGTCCCGGCCAATGCCCACCACTGCCAGCGGGGAGCACAGCCAGCTTTCATTGTTGATAATCTCGCCACTGTCTTTATCCACTTTGGGGGTTACCCAGAACACCCCATCCCGGCGGCTTTGCACATGTGGCTTTAACGGGTCGCTATGCGTTGGCTTGTCGTCGTCCGGTTCGTCCGCTGGCGGTGAATACAGTGAGGCGGCAAACGCGTGCGTCGCGGCCATCAGCCCGTATTGCTGGCGGTAATCGTCCCAGTCGGCCTTGGTATCGGTGGGAGGCAGCGCCACCTGGCCGTTGACCGCACGGGCGGCTTTCTCCGCCCAGTCTTTCCCTGCGTTCGGCGTATCCGGGTTGATGTCGTTATCGGCGGCCAGAATGATACGAGCGCTGGCATACCGGGTGCGCATGGCCTTTGCCACCGGCACCATGTTGCCCGCGTCGATAGCGGCGAGGGTCAGCGCCTCCGGGCGCATCCGGTGAACGCTTAATGCCGTCGCCAGCCCTTCGGCGATAATCACCGTATCGGGCTGTGCGGGCGCATTCACCGCGTGATACGCGCCGCGTTTCGCCGAGTCGGCCACCTGCCGTTTGCGGCCATCGGGGGTTATTGTCTGTGCGGCGGTGGTGGTGCCGCTGGCGTCCTGTAACGTCAGCAGCAGGGTGCCATCGGGCAGCAGTGGATACGACAACCCGGTCAAGCCCTTTCCGGCCAGATAAGCGGATTCTCCGGGCTGTGCCTGTGCGGTCAGTTTTTTCAGCCGGGCGGCAAAGCGCCGGGCTTTTTCTGCGGTACGGGCCTGCTCGTCGGCAGAGGGGGATTGCCGGGTATCATGCTGGCGCGTGTCCGGCGCTGGCGCACCGGCTGGCATTCCCAGCACGTCGGCCACCAGCCGGGCGGCGTCTGCTGCGTTACACTGGCGAACGTTCATCACCAGCGCCAGCCCGTCACCGGCTTCCGGGTCACAGTGGCGGCAATGCCAGGTGCCGCGCCCCTCCAGATTATCGAACTGGAAACGGTCTGTGCCGCCGCACGCCGGGCAGGGGGTGAGCGTGGTGGGGTGGCGGGGAACCTCAATACCCAGCAGGGCCAGCACATCAGGCCAGCGGCCCACCGCCGAGCGGGTCACTTCACGGATAAAATCGATATTACGCATTCCATTGCCCTCAGTGCGTCATGGGTGTGGGTGGTAGCGCACCGTTATTGCGCATCTGAATAAATTCATCGTGCATATCGGCCAGTATTGCCCGCCCCATATCGGACAATTCAGGCGCTTTGCTTTGATGATTGAGCATTCCCTGATAGAACAGAGTGGCGTTTTTAGTGCCTTGTTCACGGCCAAATTTCCCGATCAATGCGCCCTCGATATTATTCGCCATCGCAAAGCGCTCCGTATCAGGGTAAACATACATGGTGCCGTGTTTCCCTCGGTAGAGAGCCCCGTTATTGCTGCCGTTGCCTGTAACACCTTGCTCACCGTTGATCCGCTGCTGCTCCCTTATGAATTCGTAAGCCACCAGCCAGCGCCACATTTCCAAATCTTGCTGATCATTGGGCTGGAAATAGCCTTTCTCTTTCGCTTTTGCCAGCGCATGAAACACACGCAGCCCGTTTAGGTTGTCATGGTCGTAATAGCCGCGATTCAGGCTGGAAAGGGCATAATCAAACGGGTGGCACGTTGCCACTTCGTATTTGCCTTCATCGTCCAGCGCCATAAGACAAACGCCATCAGGGGAAACATCGATATACGGGGCGCGTTCATGTTCCAGTGACAGGGGTAAAGAAATGATGTCGTTCATACGCCACTCCCTGTGCTGTGTTTGGTATTCTTTGCGGGAAAGGCACATTGCTTTGCCTCACGTTGATAGCCGTCAATCAAGTCATCCAGCAGTAAAAGCGCGATAAACGCCGTCTGGCGCACGGCTTCAGGTTGAGTGGTGTTATCGCAACAAGTCAGTAAATCGATGAGCCCGCGAAGGCTGCTCATCGTGCCTTCAAGACATTGTTCTCTCATTGGGACATCTCCTTATCAAGCGATGCACGGATCTCGGCGTGAATATCGCTGGCAATACCGATAAGCGCACACAGTTGTGGGGAAACGCGCTCTTTCTCCGCCATATTCAGGATGACGTCGTACAGCGCAGAGACCTGCCCGGCACGAAATGCGGCTAAATCCAATGGAATAGCGTTATTCATGGTCTTGGCCTCGCTGTTTTTGCTCTTCCAGCAGCCATAAGGACGACGTGCCGGATAAATCGCAGGCCAGTGCTAACGCTGTCGATAAATCGCCGCCATCCAGCTCTCTGTGTGTCATTTCCAGCATCATCAGCAGAACGCACAACCTTTCGGCCTGCTGGGCTGCCTGTGTCAGTGAATGGTTATGCGCCATGTTCCACCTCGATCACTTCCGCTTTAACGCCAGCTTTACGGAACTTGCGGTTAAGATTTTTGGCGGAGCGTTCCGCATATTCGCGGGTACGAACTGGCGTTTCCAATGTGTATTGTGTTACCCGACCAGTAACGGGATTGGTTTGGGTGATATGAACCTTAAACACGCTCCACCTCCTCTTGTTCAGGTTCTGTCTGGCTGGCGTGATACAAGTGATCGATGCGCTCTTGCAGGATGAATAACAGGATTTCACGCGCCTGCGGTTCATCCGTGTTGACGGCGGCATAGGCCAGCGCCCGGCACTGGTCGATGATTTCATCCAGTTCTAACGGGGTGTTATCAAACATGGCGCACCGCCTTAACCGGCAGGCGGCCAGCAAAAACCATGACACAGCCAGCAGGGGATTTTTCCCGCGCTTCGCGCTCGGTGGTGGCAACAATGCGGATAATGCGATTGGACGACATACCCAGCGCCAGAAAGCGCCATGTAAATTTGGGGCGAGTTTGGGTAGACTGTGAATCAGCCATAGTGTTAGCTCCGATAACATTGTGGTTAGCCCTCGCTCGGTGTTGATAGCACTGTTCGGGGGCGTTTTATTTTTGCTATTACGCATGTTAATGTACGTACGTAATGAAAACATACTATGAGGTTACGTACGTACGTGTCAACGATAAAGCGCGATAAAAGCCCGAAAGGTGCGGGATGGTCTCCAACGTTCCAGATCCGTATTACGCCTGAACTAAAAGCGCAGTTTGAGGCTGCCGCCGCTAATTCGGATATGAGTTTAGGAAACTGGCTCAAGACGCTGGGGCGTGAGGAATTAAAGCGCCTCGGCATTGAACCCAAAGGCTGAGTAATTCTTTCGCCATAGTTCCATTGCTGGATGGAAGCGTTACGCATGATTCACCCCCAGCCGTTTTGCCATCCAGCGTTGAGACAGCCGGGTTAATTCGGCTTTGCGCTGGGGGTAGTCTTGCCCCAGTTCGATCAGCGTGATGTTGGTCTGCTCAAGGTAGGAAAGGTGCTCCAGTTGGTCAGCGCTCATGCTGTCGCGGGGTTCGCCGGTTACACCATTGACCTGCGCCCAGCCTTTTGCCGTCATACCGCCCAGTACCAGACGGGCGATCATGTTGCTTTCGGTGGTGTAGTGGTACGGCAGGGTTTTCTTGCCCAGCTCCGAACGGGCGGTTTCCAGTGCGGCGCACATCGGTTTGAAATAATTTGCGGCGGTCAGGCGGGCTTTGAGCTGGCGGCGAAAACGAGCGGCCACTTCCGGCGTGCTACGGTGTAAGGCTTCCTCGCACTGGATGAAGTAACGACGAACGGCGCGGCCCTGTTCGTTGCGCTCCAGCATCGCTATTTCTTTAGCGGTGTCGATCGTCAGAAAGTAATCTTTGCCGGGGCGACCCGTGGGAATAGGGCTACAAGCCTTGCTATTCGGGCTTTTCCCCAATTTTGGAGAAAACACTTTGTGGACGGCGTAATCACTGCCAATGACAAAACCATATTCCCTAATCCGGTCAGTGATCCATGTGGAGAAGTCTTTGCCAATGTCCAGTGCGATATGTAACGCTTTCGCGCTCACAATATTGGTTTCGCGTTCGCCTATCCGGCCAGAAATCACCGGGATTAATTCGGCAAAGCCATTACTGGAAATATCGCTCTGGCGGTTTTCAGGGTGAGCGAGTCCCTGACCGTTAAGGTCATTGTTTTTTGATGTCATAAAATCAGGCTCCGTTAGCGGGCGGCGTAATCCGGGTACAGGCTCAGGATATGGTTAATTTCCTGCCGGGTAAGCGGCGGGTGTCCGTTAATCTCGGCATTGCTATTGACCAGTCGAATAACGCGGGAAATATCATCACGCGTTGCAAACCGATAACGGTAATGACTGCCGATCCCGTCAACGTTAGGTTCGTCAATACGCACTAACCGAATATCAAGCAGGCGTTCTAATTCCGTGGCGTAATTCCGGCCAGAAGAAAGGCAGCAGTGGTGGAGAATGTCATTCTCGGTAAAACCACCCGCGCCGGAACGCAGCATGAAAACCCGTGCGCGATGCTTTTTAGGGACTGGTTTAATGGATGTGCTGGCGGTATGATCAGAAACGTTACCTTTCTGACTGACCGCCTGTAGTAGGCGGTTTTTCTTTTCCATCATGCCACCTCACCGCGCGATTCAGCAATACGCTGATTAATCCAGTCATCAATTTCACTTTCAATAAACGCGACGGAACGTGAACCGATTTTTACTGGATGCGGGAAGCGGCCTTGTGCAATGAGTTTGTAGATCCATGCTTTGCTAAAGCCAGTTTTATGGCATATTTCTGGAATCCGTAGCATACGTTTAGATTGTGCGGACATTGACTATCTCCTGTAGGTGATTGCGGTCTACAGGGGTGATTATCTTTTGTCCCATACTTGTGGGGGTAGGTGGATTAAGCGCTTAGTTAAGAAATAGCCCTATCTAATAAAAAACCGGTTTTTAAGGTAAACCGGTTTAGGTGCTCTTTTGATTTTATCGTGTTGATTTTATTATCCAATTTCTTATGGTTAATAACTTGGGGCTATCATTATAGCGACTACTCATTTTTTGATAAATGGTTGCTGATATTTCATCGATGCTTAAGGATTTATTACTTGCAATAAGACTATTAGCCATTTTCATGGTTTCATCCTTGTGTTTATGCTGAGGTCTTCCCCCAGTGCGTCCAATATTAACCGAGAAAAAGGCTTTTTCGTCTGCGTAATAAAATGGATAAAGTAGTATTTCATATAGCTTTAATGCATGGTTTTCTCTTTTTTCAATAATATGAATGAGGATTTCTAGTGTTAATGGTTGAAATAAATTTCTTGATATTGATAGGTTTTCGCATATCCAAAAAGAGCGTTGCCATATAAATAGATGAAGGATTTCTACTTCATTCTTAGGGTTAGGTGATGGTGGGCTGTAGATCTTGTCATAATCTATATTGTAATGATCACCAAAATGTTCATTTAACCTTTCTTTTACTATTCGAGATAAATCATCGAAAACCTCTTTCGCAATTTTTTTGCGATACTCTACCTCAAAGACATCATCATCACGTTCACGAAGTTCATTTAGTGAAGCAATGCTTTTATTAAAATCGTCAGACTCTAAAAATTCAGTTGGGACATTGAAATCTCTCATGACACACCGTTCCAAGAGTGGCTTATGCTTTATTTGTCTACAGTAGTCTACTGAGGTATTTAATGGCTGTCTATTCATCCAGTTATGCACGTTTCCCAAACGAGCCGTGAACCACATTTTCGCCGTTCTCCAGCGTGTCCATATAGTCCGCGTACCACTGGAGCATTTCGCGCCTGCCATCCAGATATTGAGCATGATTATAGGTGCCACGAATTGAGTTTTTATCGACGTGAGCAAGCTGGGTTTCAATCCATGCCGTGTTGTAGCCCTGTTCGTGAAGAATGGTGCTCATGGTGTGGCGGAAACCGTGGCATGTGACCTTTCCGGCATAACCGCTGCGTTTAAATACCTGGTTAATGCTGGCTTCACTCATTGTTTTGCGAGGGTCATTCCGGCCCGGGAACATCAGCGGATAGTTACCCGTTATCTCTCTTATCTGCTCTACGATAGCAAGAGCCTGACGTGATAGCGGTACAAGATGAGGGCGGCGCATCTTCATCCGTTCTGCGGGGATATCCCATAGCGCATTTTCGATATCTATTTCCTGCCAGGTGGCGCCGCGCAATTCACCGTTACGTAACCCGGTCAGGATAAGCAGCCGTGCGGCCAACACCACCAGCGTGCTACCAGAGTAGCCGGATAGCGCCGTAAAGAAATCCGGTAGCTCTTTAGCGATTAAGAAAGGGTGATGTTTCGATTCATGCCCTTGCATAGCGCTTATCAGGTCTGGCGCCGGGTTATACGATGCTCGCCCGGTGACAATGGCATAACGGAAAACCTCAGAGCAGCGCATCCGCACCTTTCTGGCTTGCTCAGTAGCGCCGCGATTTTCTATTTTTTTGAGTATTTCCAATAGCTCCAGCGGTTTAATTTCTGCGATCGGGCGATCCCCCAGGCGAGGGAAAACATTATTAGTGAGTAGCACCATATTTTCATTGGCATACCCGGCCGACCACTTTTTGGCTTTGCTGGCGAGCCATTCCAGCGCGATGTCCTTGAAGCTATTTTTTACTTGAGCCTTGCGGGCGTCCTTTTCATCCTTTTTATTCTCGGATGGATCAGCGCCAGCAGCGAGAGCCTTTTTCGCCTTATCACGCAGCGTTCTGGCATCGGCAAGCGAGACATCAGGATATACCCCCAGTGCCAGGAGCTTTTCTTTACCCGCAATCCGGTACTTTAGACGCCAATAACGTGCGCCGTTGGTGTTGACGAGCAGGTATAAGCCGCCGCCGTCTGCCAATTTATACGGCTTATCTTTAGGTTTGGCGGTATCAACCTGCCGTGCATTTAGTTTCATTTGGGGGTATCAGTTTTAGACCGAACACGGAATACCCCCAAATGTACCCCCTGAAATGTGTTGATTGCAATAGATTGTAGTGGACGTTGAGAGAGTGAGATTTATCGTGAAGCCTTGGTATTACTGAGGTTTGTTGACTTGAGTAGACGCTGGGAGAAGTGTGATTGGCGTCCCCGACAGGAATCGAACCTGTAACTAGCCCTTAGGAGGGGCTCGTTATATCCATTTAACTACGGGGACCGTGCTGGAGCAGCATTATACCCGATTTGACTGACTTCATAAGCACTTGCCGGTGCGTTTGCTCAATCTGCCACCAGTTTTGACCTGAATACCCGTCTTAATCGTGGTATCTTCCGTTTTCCTCACAGCCCTGTTATCGGGGGCTGTTGTTGCAAGTGACTGAATTAGATTGCGATCGCACAATCGGTTCTGGAATTATACCAGTGCCTGACACAGGATCTATATCTTACAATGTTGACCATTGCATCAGCCGGCGTGGATAGCGATTGTTTTTCGGGTAAGGTCATTTGTATGAACCGGACAATTCTGAAGCGCTTGTGAGAGGTGCGTCACATCTGGCGTCGCAATCAAACGAACGCAATTTTTCCGACAGACCGCCACCGGCGGCACGGGCAAACCAATGCCCGGTGTATTAAAATGATACCATGTGGCCTTGTGCGCTGGTGGCCCGATGGCAGGTTGTGCGGACTGTATGAAAGTTCAGCAGGGAGATACGTTATGAATTTTCGTCTGGGTGGTGTGGTTCTGGCGAGCGCGGTGCTTGTCGGCTGTGCCAGCTCTAAAACTTCAGCGCCGGAGCAACGCTCGGATCCGCTGGAAGGGTTCAACCGAACCATGTTCGGGTTCAACTATAACGTGCTGGATCCATATATTGTGCGGCCTGCTGCGGTGGTCTGGCGTGATTACATGCCGCAACCTGCGCGTAATGGGTTGAGTAACTTCTTCGGTAACCTGGCGGAACCTGCCACCATGGTGAACTATTTCGTCGAGGGGAAACCCTATCAGGCGATGATTCACTTCAACCGTTTCTTCCTCAATACCTTGCTGGGTATGGGGGGCCTGATCGATGTGGCATCGATGGCGAATCCCAAACTGGCGAAAGAAGAGCCGCACCGTTTCGGCAGTACGCTCGGGTATTACGATGTGGGTTACGGGCCTTATCTGGTGTTGCCGGGTTATGGTAGTGCGACATTGCGTGAAGACGGGGGAGGCGTGGTGGACACGCTCTACCCGCCATTGAGTTATCTCACCTTCTGGATGTCCGCCGGCAAGTGGGCGGTGGAAGGATTGGAAACCCGCGCCCGTTTGCTGGATTCCGATGGGTTGCTGCGTAACTCGTCCGATCCGTACCTGATGGTGCGTGACGCCTACTTCCAGCGGCATGACTTCCTGGCTAATGGCGGGAAATCCGTTCCCGTGGCTAACCCGAATGCTAAAGCTATTGAGGGGAGTCTGGACGAAATTGATTCGAATAAATAAGCCTTTTTTTAGTATTGCACAGGCACCTGCGGGTGCCTTTTGTAACTAATTTTCTTGCCGAATTCCTTGTGGCGCAACAATCAGATTGTTTTTGAAACGTTATTTTGTTGTTGGTTTTTATTTAATTACATAAATTCATTTTTATCGTTTATGTAACAATAATAACAGCCGGTTAGAAAAGGTAACGATTCAGCTGCCCTGAGCAGGCAATCCGCATGTTGCGTAACCTGTTTTTATCTCCGCCTGTCGCCAGCCGGTTTTACGTTGCGCCGACATCATAGATGCAGGTCTATCTGCCGCTGTTTCCCGCATGGCTCAGCGCTTTTGTATCGTTATCTCGCTAATCAGGAATCCCCCTTGTTCACCTGCAGGGATGACACACTGACATAACGGGACATAAATATGAAAAAGCTACTGGTTACCACCTTGTGTCTGGGCGTGATAGGGCTGGCACAGCCTGTCATGGCGCAAGAAAATAACACTGTGGATGTGGTGCTGATTGGCGGCGGCGTCATGAGCGCTACGCTTGGGACGTATTTGCAGGCGCTGGAGCCGAATTGGACCATCAGCATGGTTGAGCGCCTGGACAATGTCGCGGAAGAAAGCTCCAACGGCTGGAATAATGCCGGCACCGGTCACTCTGCATTTATGGAGCTGAACTACACGCCGGAAAAAGCCGACGGTTCGATTGATATCAGCAAAGCCGTTGAAATCAGCGAGGCGTTCGAAGTCTCCCGCCAGTTTTGGTCTTATCAGGTTTCTCATCATGTGATGAAAGACCCGGCATCCTTCATCAACAGTGTGCCGCACATGAGTTTCGTGTGGGGCGACGACAACGTGAATTATCTGCACAAACGCTATCAGGCGTTGCAACACAGCACCTTGTTCCGTGGTATGGCGTTCTCGGATAACCCGGAACAGATCAAACAGTGGATTCCTCTGGTGATGGAAGGGCGTGACCCGCAGCAGAAGATTGCCGCCACCCGTATGCCGATTGGTACCGACGTTAACTACGGCGAGGTCACCCGCCAGTTGGTAAACGGCTTAACGCAACAGGCGACGTTCAACCTGAAAGTGAGCAGCGAAGTGCGCGATATCAAGCGTAACCCGGACAACACCTGGCGTGTCGTTGTGGCTGACCTGAAAAACGGTGGCAAAGAAAGTGCAATCAACGCCAGGTTTGTATTTATCGGCGCAGGTGGCGCCGCACTGCAATTGTTGCAGAAATCCGGTATTCCGGAAGCGGATAACTACGGTGGTTTTCCGGTTGGCGGCGAGTTTCTGGTTACCGATAACCCGGATATCGTAAAACGTCACCTGGCCAAAGTGTACGGTAAAGCCTCGGTGGGGGCGCCGCCAATGTCGGTACCGCATCTGGATACCCGTGTTTTCGATGGCAAGCAGGTGCTGTTGTTCGGCCCGTTTGCGACCTTCTCCAGCAAGTTCCTGAAAAACGGTTCGTTGTGGGATTTGATCTCCTCAATGAACACCGCCAACTTTATGCCGATGGTGGATGTGGGGATCGATAATTTCGATCTGGTGAAATACCTGGTCGGGCAGTTGATGATGAGCGACGACGACCGGTTTGCTGCGCTGAAAGAGTACTTCCCACAGGCGAAACAGTCTGACTGGCGTCTGGCGGTGGCGGGTCAGCGTGTACAGGTCATTAAGAAAGACAAAGAGCTGGGCGGCGTACTGAAACTGGGCACCGAGATCGTCAGCGACAAAGACGGTTCCATTGCCGCATTGTTGGGGGCTTCGCCGGGTGCATCGACAGCGGCGCCGATCATGCTGAGCCTGCTGCAGACGGTGTTCAAAGATAAGGTGGCAACACCGCAATGGCAGACCAAACTCAAGGAGATCATTCCGTCTTACGGCCAGAAGCTGGAAGGCAATATTGAACTCACTAATCAGATCCGCAGTTACACCAGCAGCACGCTAAAACTGGACTATATGGAAGTGAAGCCGGAATAATGCCGCCGGCATCAACAACCGACGTGCTATTTAAAGCCAAAGGCCGCAATCGCGGCCTTTTTTGCGAACCAGAGACAGGCGTTCGGGTTAGAAACTATAGTTGAAGTTCACGCCATACAGCCACGCCCGACCTTCAGAATTAAAGGTGTAAGAGGGCAGGTTAGGGGCTACGCCCGGTTCGCGAATAGTCACTTTCTGGCCGTGCATGTAAGACACGCCTACATCGACCGACGCGTCTTTGTTGAAGGCGTAAGTGGTGCCGGCGCTCAGCCAGAGACGATCCTGATCCGGAATGGAGATGGTGCGTTTGTCGGCGGGTACCGGGCTGTCGTCAAACGCGATACCGGTGCGGAACGTCCAGTTGTCGTCGTAGTAGTAAGTAGTGCCCAGCGCGATGCGATAAGCGTCGTGGAAGTTCTCGTCTTTCTGGAACAATTGCTGACCGTTGCTGCCGGTAGCGCGCAGTTCCTGGAAGTCGCTCCAACTGGTGTAGGCCAGGCTGTAGTGAACCGCCCATTGTGGGGCGACGCGGTGGTAAGCGGAGAGTTCCCACATTTCCGGCAGGTTGAGTGTCAGCTTAGCGGGGATAGTGGTGCCGCTGGTGCCGCGCGGTGGTGGCAGATCGTTTCTGAAGGAACCGTCAAAATCGATGTCGACTTTAGAGCGGTAACTCAGGCCGAAACGGTTGTTTTTATCCAGTTCATACAGAATACCGGCGTTCCAGCCATAACCCCATTCTTTGCCATCCATGTGGGTGATCTCAGACGTTGAACTCACACCCAGCACCGGGCCGATTTCGCCGGCGTTACGTACAAATTTGGCGTCGGCGTACACGGCATTAACGCCCAGACCAACGCTGAAATGCTGGTTGAGACGATAGGCCGCGCTCAGATTCAGGTTCGAGGTTTTCAGGTCGGTTTTGCCCGCGATGGAACCGGCGCTGAAATTGTCGCTGAACTCAGTCCCCAGCCCAAAGTTGGTGGTAGCAGAGGCGCCGAATGCCCACTGATCGTTCAGCGGCATGATGAAATGCAGGTTAGGCACCCAGGCGTTTGGCGCGATGTTATCGGCGCTGGCATCGCGGCCGGTGCTGCTGGTGCCGCGCAGATCGATGTCCGGATTAATATAGGTGGCGCCGCCGGAGAAGGTCGGGCGATCAAACAGCGTCATGGTCGCCGGGTTGCGGCTGCCGGAGGTGGCGTTGTCTGCAATGGCGCTTTCGCCTGAGAAGGCGCGGCCCAGGCCGGATGAGGAGAACTCATTTAACTGGAAACCAGCCGCCGTTGCATTGGATGCCATGAGCGCCAGCGCCACAGCAAGTGATGTTTTCTTTAACAGGACTTTCTGGCTCATGACCGAAACCTCACTGAATATTGACTACTTTTGTTAGGCGTGTAACAAGGGACGCGCATTGTAGGGGGGGCTTCATGGGCTGACAAATCAGACCAGTTGCAAAAATTATAGATTCAACATTATGAAATGTTTTCTTTTGGTTCTATTTTTGTTGCCGAATTGATTTAAGAAGTTGGATCTGGTTAACAAATATCATGATTCTGTTTAGATTTATTAGCCTATTTCATTGAAAAACAACGTTAATGTGTGATCTGCATCACGCATTATCCCTTTAATCAGTAAGTGCTAGTGATAGGCAATCAGGGTGAGTAAAATGAGAGCCAGATTATATTGATAGCGTGCTTTCAGGTCTGGAAGCGCCTGTCGCCGCAGAGGAGTTTTGCCATGACAAACGCGATTAATAAATGTAGCGCAGAAGAAACCGCCGCCTGTTGCTGTGTGGATGTGGGAACCGTAATGGACAACACCGACTGCACCGCGTCCTATAGTCGTGTGTTTAGCAGCCGTAGTGAAGCGGAACAAACGCAGCAGCAACTGACGGAAAAAGCCCGTTCGGTGGAATCCGAGCCTTGTGTGATCGATGCCCGCCTGTCTGACGCGGATGGTGGGGTGAAACTGGATATGGATTTCACCTTCAGTTGTCAGGCTGAAACCCTGATTTTCCAGCTCGGCTTGCGCTAATCCACCTTCCTGTACCAACCAGATCATCTGGTAAGGCCCGATTCCGGTGCCTGCCGTCTCGCTCAGCAGATTGGTTGAGCGAGACGATTTTCCACATTTCCCGATTCGTCCAGTCCCATGATGTTTTCTACCTGTCTGGCGATGCCAGGGGTGCCTGAACATCCGCAAGCGTGGCGCGCCTCGCTATTTGGTCTCGGCTTGTTTGCATAATGTAATCGTCGGGTTAACAATGAGTTCAGACCTCATCGGCCTCTGAAAAGGGATGAATCTCATGGTTATGCGCGAAGTCACGCCGTTGCTTACCCGCCGCGGTGATCGCATTGCGATTGTCAGTGGATTGAGAACGCCGTTTGCCCGGCAAGCGACGGTGTATCATGGCATTCCGGCGCTGGAGCTGGGAATACGGGTGGTCAACGAACTGTTGCTGCGCAGCGGTATTGAGCCGGAGCAGGTTGAGCAACTGGTGTTCGGGCAGGTGATTCAGATGCCCGAAGCGCCGAATATTGCGCGTGAAATCGTACTCGGTAGCGGCATGAGCGCGTATACCGACGCTTATAGCATTTCCCGTGCCTGCGCCACCAGCTTTCAGGCGGTTGCTAACATAGCGGAAAGTATTTTGGCCAGCACGATCGACATCGGCATTGCCGGCGGGGCGGATTCCGCTTCCGTGCTGCCGATTGGCGTCAGTAAAGCGTTGGCGCGCACGCTGGTTGATCTGTCGCGCGCCAGAACGTTGCCCCAACGGCTGGCGTTGCTGGCCCGTTTGCGACCACGGGATTTACTGCCGGTGGCGCCTGCCGTAGCGGAGTATTCCACCGGGCTACGCATGGGGGACACCGCCGAGCAGATGGCGAAAGATTACCGCATCAGCCGTGATGCGCAGGATGCTTTCGCCCATCGTTCACACCAGCGGGCCACGCAAGCCTGGGCTGAGGGCGTATTGCGTGATGAAGTGATGACGACCTGGGTGCCGCCGTATAAGCAGGCGGTGAGTGAAGACAACACGGTTCGCCGTGACAGTGCGCCGCCGCAGTATTCCCGCCTTAAACCCGCGTTTGATCGCCGTTACGGTAGCGTGACGGCGGGTAACAGCTCTCCGCTAACCGATGGCGCGGCCGCGGTGTTGTTAATGAACGAATCCCGCGCCAGTGAATTGCGATTAACGCCGCTCGGCTACCTGCGCAGCTATGCGTTCAGCGCTATTCCGGTACAGCGGGATATGCTGGCGGGGCCGGCTTATGCCACGCCGCTGGCGCTGGATCGGGCCGGTATTCGGCTGGACGAGCTGGCGTTGATCGATATGCATGAGGCCTTTGCCGCTCAAACGCTGGCTAATCTTCACCTGTTTGCCAGCGCCGAATTCGCTCGCGACAAACTCGGGCGTAGCGCGCCGTTAGGCGAGGTCGATGAGGCGAAATTTAACGTACGGGGCGGGTCGATTGCATATGGGCATCCTTTTGCCGCGACGGGAGCGCGCATGATTACCCAAACGCTGCATGAGTTGCGCCGACGCGGTGGCGGATTAGGACTGGTGACCGCCTGCGCGGCGGGAGCATTGGGTGCGGCGATGGTGCTGGAGGTGACGAAATGACCGAACCGATGTTGAGGAGCCGGCCGCAGACTGATGAGCGTGAGGAACACGCTGCAATCCAACTGACATTTCGTCACGATCATATCGGCATTCTTACTGTGGATGTTCCCGGCGAAAAAGTGAATACCTTAAAAGCGGCGTTTGCTGAACAATTGCAGGCAGCGTTGTCGCAGGCGCGTCAACACAGCGGGTTGCAGGGGATGATTATTCTTTCCGGTAAGCCTACGTCGTTTATCGCCGGGGCTGATATCGGCATGTTGAATGCCTGTGCCGATGCCGCCGCCGCGCAAAAGCTGGCGGAAACCGGTCAGGAAGCGCTGGAAGCGATCGCCCGCCTGCCGTTCCCGGTGGTGGCCGCCATTCATGGCGCTTGCCTTGGCGGCGGTCTGGAGTTGGCGTTGGCCTGCGATTATCGCCTCTGTACCCCGGATGACGTGACCCGGCTTGGGTTACCGGAAGTGCAGTTAGGACTTTTGCCGGGGGCCGGCGGTACGCAGCGGCTTCCACGTCTGATCGGCGTGGATCGGGCACTGGAGTTGATACTCACTGGGCGCCAGTTACGGGCGGCGCAGGCGCGACGCATCGGGCTGGTGGACGACGTGGTGCCGCCCGCCATATTGCTGGAGGCGGCGTTGGGGTTTATCCGTCGGGGGAAGCGACGCGCATTCTCACCCGGCTGGCGGCATCGATTACTGATGTTGCCGTATGTACGCCGTCGGCTATTCGAACGGGTACGACGCCAGACTCAGGCAAAGACTCAGGGCAATTATCCGGCGACGATACGCATCATTGAAGCGGTGCGCCACGGTCTGGAGCAGGGCAGTCAGGCTGGTTATCAGGCTGAAGCCCGCGCCTTCGGCCAACTGGTGATGTCGCCGGAGTCGGTGGCATTGCGGCGGCTGTTTTTTACCACTACGGCGTTGAAAAACGATCCCGGTGCGCCGGTGGTGCCCGGTCCATTGCGTCGGGTCGGCGTGTTGGGCGGTGGGCTAATGGGCGGCGGCATCGCCGGTGTTACCGCGCTTAATGGCCAATTGCCGGTGAGGATTAAAGATCTTCATGAGAAAGGCATTACCCATGCGTTGCACGGCAGTTGGCAACGATTAAACCGGCAGGTTGCGCGTCGCTGTATGACAGCGGCGGAACAGCGGCGGCAAATGAGCCTGATTTCCGGTGGAACCGACTACCGGGGGTTTGAGCACGTCGATGTGGTGGTGGAAGCGGTGTTTGAGGATCTCTCGCTTAAGCAACACATGGTGCGGGAAGTCGAGGCGGTGGTGCCGCCGCATACGGTGTTTGCCACCAATACCTCTTCGCTGCCGATTCATCAAATTGCAGCGGCGGCCAGTCGACCGGGACAGGTGATCGGCCTGCATTATTTCAGCCCGGTGGATAAGATGCCGCTGGTTGAAGTGATTCCCCACGCCGGGACCGATGAGCAAACGCTATCCACCACCGTGGCGCTGGCGAAAAAACAGGGCAAAACGGCGATTGTGGTGGCGGATAAAGCCGGGTTTTATGTTAACCGCATTCTGGCGCCTTACCTGAATGAAGCTGCACGCTGCCTGTTGGAAGGCGAACCGGTGGAATCGATTGACCGGGCGCTGGTGCGCTTTGGTTTTCCGGTCGGCCCGTTTACGTTGTTGGATGAGGTTGGCATTGATGTAGCGATGAAAATCGTGCCGGTGTTGGTTGCTGGACTGGGCGAGCGATTTTGCGCGCCTCCGGCACTGGAAGCGATTGCCGGAGATAATCGTCAAGGCCGTAAAAACGGGCGCGGTTTTTACCGTTACGAACCGTCTCGCGGTGAACGGCTATCCAGCCTGTGGCGGCGCCAGGAGAAGGTGGCCGACCAGCGTATTTACCCGTTGCTGGATGTCACGCCAAAAGCGCATTTAGATCCGGCATTGATGGCACAGCGTTGCGTCATGATGATGCTGAATGAAGCGGTGCGTTGTCTGGATGAAGGGGTTATCCGTCATGCCGGCGACGGTGATATCGGCGCCGTGATGGGGATCGGTTTTCCGCCATTTTTGGGTGGCCCGTTTCACTATATGAATCAGTTAGGCGTCGCCACGGTCGTGGCGACATTACAGTCGTTGCAGCAACAATATGGCGATCGCTTTGCGCCGGCGGAAGGGTTGCTCCGACGCCAGCGTCAGCAGGCTGGTTTTGTTGATGTTGCAGGGTGCTGAGCGGGTACAGGAGCAACCTGAACCCGCCGGTGATTATCTTTTTATTCTTTTTGAGGTGAGGCGAATAATTGATTCAACGTCGGCAAGATGGTTTTTTTGAATAAGATAACCCGATCTTGTTTAAAAATTATCATTGTTGGATAACGATTCACGTTATTTTTTGAATCTGACTTTAGGTTAAAGTGGCTAATTGATGAAAATGCCGCGTTCGCCGCTATTCCGCGGCGAAGTGATAATTCTATTTCATTGAAAGGTATTATTTTTTTATTTTTTCATTCCGTTGTTTTCTACCACCCAGAATAACGATTCCCTGAATGCTGGGCATAATACCGTGCTGAATTATTTAAACACGCTGTATTCGGTACAGGTGTTTATCTGTTCACTATGAGTGAGACGGCCTATTTTTTCCAGTGTTTCTCGCCGCAATGAGATGAAAAAGTGTAAAAGCATCAGAAAAATAAAACCGGTGTCGGTTTATTCTGTATTGATGGAATTGATAATTTTTTTATCTAAATAAAAAATATTTTCCAGTTTAAAGTGCTGGTAAATGAAATTCAATGGACAGTCTGCAGCATATTATGATGACATGGCCGGGCTTTTTCCCTGCCAGGAGCAAGGTTAATTGTCTGAAATAATGGGATGTTGGCGGCAGGTGCGTAAATACCACCCGGCGACAGAGAGGAATACGCACGGTGTACGTGTAGGGTCGGTTGCGATTCGCTGTCAATTGGGGTAAAAAAATGCGCTTTGCGTCGGTCAAAACGCCATCAATAAGACGACGGCGATTCCGATGCCAGGCTGTGACCCGCCGCAAAACGGCGTCGTGCCGATTCAGTTAATCTAAAGCTATTCCCAGGGTTTTATTGCCCTTTTTTCATCAATATAGCGGTGTAATATGCAAGTTTTGATCATGCGTCATGGTGATGCCGTACCTGACGCCGCCAGTGATGCGCTCCGGCCGTTAAGCCGCCGGGGCGATGAAGAATCTCGTCAGATGGCAGCCTGGCTTAACGATCAGGCGATTGATATTGAGCGGGTTCTGGTGAGCCCTTACGTACGCGCGCAGCAGACGTTGCAGGTCGTCGCGGAGATCGTGCCGTTGCCGGAAAATGAGTGCCTGCCGGAGCTGACGCCGGGAGGTAACGCCGAGCTGTTATGTGACTATTTGCTGGCGCTGGCGAAAGAGGGCACCGGTGCGGTGTTGGTGATATCCCATTTGCCGCTGGTGGGATATCTGGTCGCCGGGCTGTGTCCGACTGAGAATGCCCCGATGTTCGCGACG
This sequence comes from Dickeya chrysanthemi NCPPB 402, assembly GCF_000406105.1. NCBI lineage: Bacteria > Pseudomonadati > Pseudomonadota > Gammaproteobacteria > Enterobacterales > Pectobacteriaceae > Dickeya > Dickeya chrysanthemi. Next base: position 1,379,863 of record NZ_CM001974.1, read on the forward strand.
TCGGCGATTGCCTGCGTCGAACTGGACGACATCGCCGGAACGGGGGTGTACCACTGGCAGGTGACGCCGTCCCAGTTGGCCGCGAAAGTCAAACCCTGACCCGTTGATCGCCAGTGCCGCCGTCGGCACGGGTCGATATACGGTGTGGTGTGGGGCTGGTTGTGCGGGGAGTGCGTGTAAGGCAACGACGACGTTATTCTTCGTCGGCGGTTTCCTGTGCCACCAGCACCAGCAACGCTGCATCGCCGCCGAATTCCTTCGGCGCCTGGTGAAAGGCCAGGACGTCCGGGTGTTGCGCCAGCCACAACGGTGTTTGCTGCTTAAGAATGTGTTTGCCGTGACCATGCATTACGCAGGCGCAGTAAACATGTTCACGTCGGCAGGCGGCCAACAGCGCCCCCAATTCTTGTTTCGCTTCCAGTTGCGTCAACCCGTGCAGATCCAAAAACAACTCCGGTGAATAATCTCCCCGCCGTAGTTTTTTCAATTCGTAATGACTGGCACCCGGGCGGATATAACGCGTCGGCCCTTCGTTTTCCAGTTGTGGTTGAAATTCGTCCGAAAAGTAGAAACTGGCGTCCACCTGTTCCTGCATCATCCTACGTGGCGGCAACACGCCCGGTTTATTATGGCGAACCGGACGATGGACATAGGTATCCTGACGCAGCCGGGTGGCGCCCGCCACCGATGTGCGGAAAAGCGCCTGTTCCTCGTCATCAAGCATGAATTTCTTTTTCATTAGTGCGTTACTCTATCTTTTCGCCGTTCTGTTTCAGAATAGGAATGCGGTATCGGCGTAGTCTACCTGTTCCGTGCCGGTGGCTAAACAAAACCTTGTCGTTCTCCCCGCGCGATCCCCAACCCGCGCCGCCCGGCGGTGATATCTGCTGATTTGTCGCCGTCTTCATGGCAAACTAGCGCCATCACAGAAACATGCGATCACAGAGACAGTAGTCTGCGGAGGACAAACTTGGACAAAATTTTCGTCGATGAGGCGGTCAACGATTTGCATACCATTCAGGATATGCTGCGCTGGGCAGTGAGCCGCTTTAACGCCGCTAACGTCTATTACGGCCACGGCACCGATAATCCGTGGGATGAAGCGTTGCAGTTGGTGCTGCCCACGCTGTTTCTGCCGATTGATATTCCGGAAGACATGTACCTTGCCCGCCTGACTTCCAGTGAGCGTCATCGCATCGTTGAACGGGTGATTCGCCGCGTCAACGAACGTGTACCGGTGGCTTACCTGACGAATAAAGCCTGGTTTTGCGGGCTGGAGTTCTACGTTGATGAGCGGGTGCTGGTGCCCCGTTCGCCGATTGGCGAGTTGATCAACCAGCAGTTTGCATCGATTTTGCCCCATCCGCCGCGCCATATTCTTGATTTGTGTACCGGCAGCGGCTGTATCGCCATCGCCTGTGCGCAGGCATTCCCCGAAGCGGAAGTGGATGCGGTGGATATTTCCGCCGATGCGCTGGCCGTCACCGAGCAGAATATTCAACAACACGGCATGGAATATAACGTCACGCCGATCCGCTCCGATCTGTTCCGCGACCTGCCGACGATACAGTATGACCTGATTGTGACCAACCCGCCGTATGTGGATGAAGAAGATATGGCCGACCTGCCGCAGGAGTACCGCTTCGAACCGGAGCTGGGGCTGGCGGCGGGTAGCGATGGTCTGAAACTGGTTCGCCGGATTCTGGCGTGCGCGCCGGATTACCTCGCTGAAGAGGGCGTCCTGATTTGCGAAGTCGGCAATAGCATGGTGCATCTGATGGAACAGTACCCGGATATTCCGTTCACCTGGCTGGAATTCGACAATGGCGGCGACGGCGTCTTTATGCTGACTCGTTCCCAGTTGTTGGCTTGTCAGGCCGAGTTCAGTATTTACCGGGATTAATCCCTTCACCGGACGTGGGGCGGCGTAGAGAGCGGCCCGGCGTTCTGATATTTTTTCAATGCTAAGGAGCCGTGATGGCAGGAAACAGTATTGGTCAGTTTTTCCGTGTCACCACTTTTGGTGAATCCCACGGTATTGCGCTGGGATGTGTGGTGGATGGCGTACCGCCGGGTATTCCGCTGACCGAGGCCGATTTGCAGCACGACCTGGACCGCCGCCGTCCGGGAACATCCCGTTATACCACTCAGCGCCGCGAGCCGGATCAGGTACGTATTCTGTCCGGGGTGTTCGAGGGAGTAACCACCGGCACCAGTATCGGTTTACTGATTGAAAATACCGACCAACGCTCGCAGGATTATGGTGCCATCAAAGATCTATTCCGTCCTGGTCACGCCGACTACACCTACGAGCAGAAATACGGTATCCGCGATTACCGTGGCGGCGGTCGTTCTTCCGCCCGTGAAACCGCGATGCGCGTGGCTGCCGGTGCCATCGCCAAAAAATACCTGCAACAACAGCATGGCGTGGTGATCCGCGGCTATCTTGCGCAGATGGGCGATGTGGTATGCGAACTGAAAGACTGGGCGCAGGTTGAGCAGAATCCGTTTTTCTGCCCGGATCCGGACAAGATCGAAGCACTGGATGAATTGATGCGCGCGCTGAAAAAAGAGGGTGATTCTATCGGCGCGAAGGTGACGGTGGTGGCCGAATCGGTTCCGCCGGGATTGGGTGAACCGGTGTTTGACCGTCTTGATGCCGATCTGGCGCATGCCCTGATGAGCATCAACGCGGTGAAAGGCGTTGAAATCGGCGACGGTTTTGCCGTTGTGAACCGCCGCGGTAGCGAAAACCGAGATGAGATCACCCCGACGGGTTTTCTGAGTAACCATGCCGGCGGCATTCTGGGCGGCATCAGCAGCGGTCAGTCGATTACGGCGCATTTGGCGCTGAAGCCGACGTCCAGCATTACCGTGCCGGGCCGCACCATTACCCGCGACGGCGAAGCAACGGAAATGATCACCCGGGGGCGGCACGATCCGTGTGTGGGTATCCGTGCCGTGCCGATTGCCGAAGCCATGATGGCGATTGTGCTGATGGATCACCTGTTGCGTCAGCGGGCACAGTGTGCGGATGTCGCCAGCCCGGTGCCTCGCTGGTAAGGTGAGCCGGTAATACCAAACCGGGGAATACACCGGTCGCGAAGACCATAACGAACGACACAACATAATGAAAATAAACTGGATTGGGATGGCGGCGCTGCTGTGGTGCAGCACCGCGCTGGCGAAGACACCGTGGCAGGAAATCACGCATCCGGTGGCGGGTCAGCCGCAGGCCATCGGCGCGTTTGCCAATGGGTGTATCATCGGCGCACAGCCGCTGGCGTTGCAGTCGCCTGATTATCAGGTGATGCGCGTTGATCAACGACGCTACTTCGGTCATCCGGATCTGCTGGCGTTTATTCACCGCCTCAGCGGCAACGTACATCGAACCACCGGCGGTACGGTGTTGATCGGCGACATGGGGATGCCGGCCGGCGGACGCTTCAGTAGCGGTCATGCCAGCCATCAATCGGGACTGGATGTGGATATCTGGCTGCAACTGCCGCGCCAGCGCTGGAGCCAGCAGCAGTTGTTGCAGCCGCAGCCGCTGGACCTGGTGATGGCGGACGGTAAAAACATTAATCCGCGCGTCTGGTCGCCGGATGTGCTGAAGCTGGTGAAAACCGCGGCGCAGGATAACGATGTCACGCGCATCTTTGTGAACCCCGCCATCAAAAAACAACTGTGTCTGGAAGCGGGAAGCGATCGCAACTGGTTGCACAAGGTTCGGCCGTGGTTTGCTCATCGCGCCCATATGCACGTACGGCTGCGTTGCCCGCCTGAGAGTCTGGAATGTCAGGAGCAGGACACGCCGCCGGCAGGCGACGGGTGCGGTGCCGAGTTGAACAGTTGGTTCCAGCCGAAAAAACCGGGGGCCGAATCGCCGGCTAAAACGACGCCGCCGCCGTTGCCTCCCTCCTGTCAGGCATTGCTTGATCGTCATCTGATTGCGGAATAATTCATGGAATGGTTTGTTGTCGGGCCGGACATTCTGGCTTTGCTGTTTTTAGCCAGCGTGATCGCCGGTTTTGTGGATTCGATCGCGGGCGGCGGCGGATTGTTGTCCATCCCGGTGTTACTGGCGGCGGGGTTATCGCCGGCTCAGGTACTGGCGACCAACAAATTGCAGGCGGTTGGCGGCTCTTTTTCCGCCAGCCTGTATTTCATCCGTCGCAAAGCGGTGGATATGAAAATACTCAGGCTGACCGTGCCGTTGACTTTTCTGGGTGCGGTATTCGGTGCCTGGCTGATCCAGCAGATTCACGCTGATTTCATGCGTAAGTTATTGCCGGTGCTGGTGATTGGTATCGGTCTCTATTTTCTGCTGATGCCGAAAGTAGGGGGAGACGATCGGCAGGCGCGTCTGTCGCTGTTGCCGTTTTCCCTGCTGGGCGGCGCCTGCGTTGGTTTTTATGACGGATTTTTCGGACCGGGAGCCGGGTCATTTTACGCGTTGGCGTATGTCACGTTGCTGGGGTTCAATCTGGCAAAAGCCACCGCGCACGCCAAGGTGCTTAACTTTACCTCCAACTTCGGCAGCCTGCTGTTTTTCATGTTAGGCGGGCAGGTGGTTTGGGGAATTGGGTTGGTCATGCTGGTCGGGCAAATTATCGGTGCCCGTCTGGGGGCAAAAATGGTACTCACCAGAGGGCAAAAACTTATCCGCCCGATGCTGGTTATCATGTCCGCCCTGATGAGTATTAAATTGATTCATGACAACCACGGCGGCGATATTGCCCGTTGGTTGGGACAGCTATTCTGATGACGATGTTGACTGAAACTGCAAACACTCACCATTACGACCAGTTGATCACTATTTTCAATCGGTGTTTTAGTGAAGAGTTCAATACCCGCCTGATAAAAGGCGACGATGAGCCTATCTACCTGCCGGCCGACGAGCAGGCGCCGTATCACCGAGTCGTATTTGCTCACGGGTTTTACGCCAGCGCCATGCACGAGATCTCCCACTGGTGTATCGCCGGCGAAGCACGGCGTAAGTTAGTGGATTTCGGCTATTGGTACTGCCCGGACGGGCGCGATGCCGCGACTCAAAGCCAGTTCGAAGTGGTGGAAATCAAGCCGCAGGCGCTGGAGTGGATGTTCTGCGTGGCCGCCGGCTTCCCGTTTAATGTCAGTTGCGACAACCTGAACGGCGATGTCGACCCGGATCGTATCGCTTTCCAGCGCCGGGTTCACGCGCAGGTGATGGTTTATCTGCAACAGGGCGTGCCTGGCCGGCCTGCGCGTTTTATTCAGGCATTGCAGGACTATTACCACACTGCGCCGCAAACCGCGGCGGATTTCCCTTATCCGGCCGATCTGTAATGTTCGGCGGACAACAGACATTTAAGGACCATCAATGATCGCAGTATTTGAGGCGCGCATCCTGACGCTGATTGACAATATGGTGGAGCACGCCAGCGATGATGAACTGTTTGCCAGCGGTTACCTGCGTGGTCACCTGACGCTGGCGGTAGCAGAAGCCGAAGCGCATGGCGAACAGACGGCGCAGGCGTTACATGATCGCGTACAGGAAAGCCTGAATCAGGCGATTAAAAACGGCGAACTGTCGCCGCCGGATCAGGCGCTGGTCGCCCAGGTGTGGGACGCACTCTACCAGCAGGCGCAAGTGCAGTAATCCTGGCGGGCCGAAAGGGGCGAACGCCTGTTTCGGCCTGTAACGTCACTATTTGTTCCGATGCGGATCTCCGTGTTTTTGCCTTAACCGAAACAGCAACGCCTGCCTGGCATGAGCGACGCGCGGCTGGCGCAACGCACTGGGTTGCCACAATAAATAGTAACTGCGGTTGGCTCGCGCAATCGGCGCGGGAATTTCACAAAGCTCACCTCGTTCGATATACGGCGTACACAAATAGGCGGGGAGTGCGCTCCAGCCAAACCCTTCACACAATAAACTGCACAGCGCGCGTAAATCCTGACCCACCATCGCCGGGAGAATGGTGGGCGCCTGGACTTTATTGGCGGTAAACCAGTTATCGATAAGCGGCAGCGTCAGGCTATAGGCCAGTAGCGGCTCGGTTTGCATTGCCGCCAGCGTGTCCGGCGCTTTAGCCAGCCGGGCGACCACCTGTGGTGCGGCAACCGCCATAATTTCATCGGTCAGCATCAATTCGCTTTTTAACCGGTTGTCATTTGACGGCGCGGCGGAGATCCCCAGATCGCAGTAACCTTCGAGCAGACTTTGGACAATCACGTCGTAATCGCCGGTTTGCATCCGGACGCGTACCCCCACCTCCAGTAGCGGCAGCAATTGTTTGGCGACGACTTCAGCCAGAAAATCCGCGTGCCCGATGATTTGCAATGCGCCGGCCAGTTCCAGCGAACGCGCTTTTGCCGATGCCAGCGCGTTTTCCGCCTCATCCAGCCGGTCACCGATATCCGCTGCCAGCTCATCCGCCGCCGAGGTAGGAATGACCCCGCGTGTTTGCCGTGCAAATAAAGGATGCCCAATTGAGGCTTCCAGACCGGCGATATGCTGCGACACCGCCGGTTGCGTCAGATTGAGCGTCCGGGCGGCACTGCTGATGGAACGCTGCCGATACACCTCGATAAAGGTTCTTAAACGAACGAGAGACATAGAGAATCCATAAATTTTTTTATACCTATACCAAAATATGCTAGTTGGTCACAACCGCTTAACACCAGTAAAGTGCGCTCCATCAAAACAAAATTGTTTCTTGCCGGAGAATTTTTCGGCAGGACGTAGAGAAAAATTTATACCACGCGGTGTACAAAAACTCCGCACGATGGGTAAGGAGCTATCACAATGCCTTTAGCGCAAACAAGCAACGATTTAAAAGCGATATTGCAGACCATGAAGAACGCCCACATCGCGACCGGGCCTGCCGATGCTGCGCTGCGTCGTGACAGACTGGTGCGCAGCGCCCTGCTTATCCGGGAAAACTATTCGTCGCTCAGCAAAGCGATGGATGCGGATTTTGGTCACCGTAGCTTGTATCAGTCGTTGGTCGCCGATATGGCCACGACAGTGAAAACGCTTGAGCATTCCGCAGAATACGTAGCGGAGTGGATGAAACCGACGCTTGTCGATAGCCCGATGCCGGGGATGCAATCCTGGATACAGCGTCAACCGCTGGGGGTGGTAGGGGTCATCAGCCCATGGAATTTCCCTATCAATCTGGCGTTTGCTCCGCTGGCCGGCGTGTTTGCCGCCGGCAACACCGCCATGCTGAAACCATCGGAACTGACGCCGGCGACATCGGAACTGCTGGCGGAACTGATCGCCCGTTATTTTGACCCGCTGGAGCTGGAAGTGGTGTTGGGTGATGCGGCAATCGGCGCGGCATTCAGTAGCTTGCCGTTTGATCATTTGGTCTTTACCGGTAGTTCTGCCGTTGGCCGCCATGTCATGCGTGCTGCCGCGGAGAACCTGGTGCCGGTCACGCTGGAACTGGGCGGGAAATCGCCGGTGGTGATTGACCACGATGCCGATGTCGCTCTGGCGGCGCAGCGGACGCTAACGGTGAAAACCTTTAATGCCGGGCAGATTTGCCTTTCCCCCGACTATGTCATGCTGCGTGAAGACCAGGTCGATGCCTTTGTACATGCCGGTAAGACATTCATGACACAGGCATTTCCGACGCTTCAGCAGAACCCGGACTATACGGCTATTATTACGTCGCGACACTATGAGCGTCTGGTCGGATTGTTAACGGATGCCGCAAGCAAAGGGGCGACATTGTTGAGCCTGGCCCCGCAGGGTGAACCGGATTTCGACGCCGCTTCCCGCAAAATCGCGCCGCATCTGGTCCTGAACGTGACTGATGATATGCAGATTATGCAGGAAGAAATCTTCGGACCGCTGTTGCCGATTCGCACCTGTTCTTTGCAGGAAGAGGCGATTGCGTACATCAATGCGCACCCTCGTCCGCTGGCGGCGTATTACTTCGGCCAACAGACGGCGCGGCAAACCCTGTTCGCTGAACGCACCACCTCGGGTGCACTGGTTATCAATGATGTGATGACGCACGCCAGTATCGATGAGCTGCCCTTCGGCGGGGTGGGGGCATCCGGGATGGGGGCTTACCACGGCATTCATGGTTTCCAACGTTTTAGCCATGCCAAACCGATTGTGGTCCAAAATGAAGAGGGAACCTCAAACCTGCGTTTACGGGCACCCTATAGCGACAAACTGTCTCAGCTTGAAGCGTTTCTGAACGACTAATGTTTCTGAACAACAAATGTTTCTGAACGACCACGACTTTCTAACTGGTTGATGTAAATACACCCGCGAGGGGTGATGTGAGGAGAATTACGATGAAAATATTGATGGTGTTGACGTCCCATGATCAGTTGGGAAATACAGGTAAAAAAACCGGTTTCTGGCTGGAAGAGTTTGCTGCCCCTTACTACGTGTTTAAAGATGCAGGCGCCGAGGTCGTGCTGGCATCGCCGGCTGGCGGACAGCCGCCGCTGGATCCGAAAAGCGATTTACCGGAATTTCAAACCGAGCTGACCCACCGTTTCAAGGCCGATCCGGCCGCTCAGCAGGCACTGGCTACGACAGTAAAACTGGACAGCGTCAGCATGGATGATTTCGACACGGTGTTCTATCCGGGGGGGCATGGCCCGCTGTGGGATTTGGCTGAATCGCCGACCTCTATTGCCCTGATTGAAGCGTTTGAACGTGCCGGGAAGCCGATAGGTTTTGTCTGCCATGCGCCCGGCGTGTTGCGCCACGTCAAGGCGGCGAATGGTGAGCCGCTGATCAAAGGCCGTCGGGTTACCGGGTTTACCAATTCGGAAGAAGCCGCGGTGGAATTAACCGATGTGGTGCCGTTTTTGATTGAAGACGAGTTCCAAAAACTGGGTGGGTTGTACTCCAAGGGACCGGACTGGCACCCCTATCTGGTTGAAGACGGCAAGTTGATTACCGGTCAGAATCCGGCCAGTTCGGAAGTGGTCGCCAAAGCATTGTTAAAACAGCTGGCTTAATCGGTTGATAAAGGAAACGGGCAGAATGGGCATAAAGCTACATCATCTGAATGACTCGCGATCCATGCGTATCCTCTGGTTGCTTGAAGAAGCGCAGCTTCCTTATGAGTTGGTCCGCTACCGGCGCAACCCGACGACGCAACTGGCGCCGGAAGAACTGAAGGCTATCCACCCATTGGGTAAATCGCCGGTGGTTGAGATTGACGGCAAGGTGATTGTCGAGTCAGGCGCTATCGTTGAGTACATTATCGGTAAGTACGCACCGCACCTGGCACCCGACGCGCAGGAAGCCTGTTATGTCGACTATCTGCAATGGATTCATTTTGCGGAAAGCTCGGCCATGCTGCCTGTGTTACTGAAAGTGTTTAATCAGTTTGAAAAACAAAATGGTCAGACGTTGCAGTTTCTGGATGCGTATGCCGAAACAGAATTCAGAAAAGTGTTTGCTTATCTGGACGACTACCTTGCCTCGCGTGAGTTTATTGTCGGACAGCGCCTGACCGGGGCGGATTTTATGCTGGGCTTCGTCGTGAAGCTGGTCACGGAGCGGTTTAATCTGGGGCAGCAATACCCCAACATTCTCCGTTATGCGACGCGATTGTCTGATACGCCGAGCTGGCAGAAGGCGCAGCGTCTGGAATCGGCACCGGCATAAGTGGTGTCGGCTTCCGACACGTCTACTGATGTTAAAACGGTTATTTTGTCTTAAATAGGAGTCACTGTTATGGCTGTTGAAAAAGTACTGTATCGTGCCCAGGCGTCGGTAACCGGCGGGCGGGATGGACACGCGGTGTCTGAGGATAATCACCTCGACCTGAAACTGACCACGCCGCGTGAATTGGGTGGGCTCGGTGGTTCCGGCACCAACCCCGAACAGCTGTTTGCCGCCGGTTATGCCGCATGTTTTACCGGCGCGCTGAAACTGGTGGCCTCCAAAGAGAAGGTGCTGGTGCCGTCAACCACCGTGATTGAAGGGCTGGTGGGCATTGGTCAATCCGGTGATGGTTTCGGCATCGAAGTTGAGCTGCGGATTACCATTCCCGGCATGGATAAGGTACAGGCGCAGGCACTGGTGGAAAAAGCGCATCAGGTTTGCCCGTACTCCAACGCGACTCGCGGCAATGTAGATGTGACGCTGACGGTGCTGTAACCGCTCATCGCAATCAGGGATGACCACCGGACGGTCATCCCACGTTTTTTAAGGGAGTGAGGGGCTTATGGCAGTAGCCAGAAGCAAAGCAGATAAAACACACCCAAGCTTCCCATTACCGCCAGCATCGTGTGGCGAATCAGTAATGCTATCACTACGCTGCCTATCGCACCCCACAGATACGGGTTATCCGGCAAGGGGCGCAGCGTGTCCTGCTGCATCAGGATCACCGGGCCGCAAATCGCCGTCAGCAGGCAGGGGGCCGAATAGTTAAGCGCTTCCCGAAATAAGGCCGGCAGCCTGACGGGAACGCTGGGTTCCAGAAACACGTAGCGATAGGTAAATACCACCAGCGCCAACAGTAACAATAATCCCCAACTCATGATGTTTCTCCTGATGTTTCTCCGGTGAGCCGGGCCGTGATAACGGCCAGAGCCATACCGCCTAACCCGGCGATCATCATCGCCCCTTCGATACGCCAGTAAGCCAGCAACATCGACATGAACAGTGAAAACAGCGTCCCCGCCAGTACCGGCAGACGTTTCACCATCGGCACCACCAGCGTGATAAAGGTCGCGACAATAGAAAAATCCAGATGGTAGCGCTCAAGATTGGGGAGTGCGTGGGCCATCACGATTCCCGCCAGGCTACAGGTTACCCAGCATAGATAGAACGTCAGCCCGGCGCCGATCAGATAAGCGGTAGTCAGCCGGGTTTTGGCCGCAATGGCCAGCGCAAACAGCTCATCCGTCAGCAGAAAACCGAGTAACAGGCGATAGCGTGCTGCTAACGGTGCGATGGTGGGGCGTAATGTCAGCCCGTAAATCAGATGTTGGGCGGTAATCACCATCACGGTCAGTAACACGGTCACGGCGCTGCTGCCGGACATCAACAGGCCAAGCGTCACCAGTTGCGCTGCGCCGGCAAAGATAATCGCCGACATGCCGACCCCTTGCCAGAATGTCAGCCCGGCCTGCACGGCCATCGAACCGGCCAGAATCCCCCAGGGAATAACCGAAACGCACAGCGGCAGCATGGCGACAGCGCCGCTGACAAACTGGCTGGATGCCGAATCCGGCGAATACCGCCGTGACAAAGCGGTGAAAATTGACAATGACATACCCTCGACCTTCCTTATTCTTCAACGCATGACGCGAAAGAATAGGCGCTACAGCCGAGGCGGTATTGAAGGAAATTGCTTTGTGAGAGGCTACTTCAACGTACGCACGAACTCCCCCGGCGTGATCCCCATCGCCCGTTTGAAATGACGGTTGAAGTGGCTTTGGTCGGAAAATCCGCATTGGGAGGCGGTATCAGACAGGCTGATGCCTGTTATCAGCAGTGAACGCGCCTGACGCAGGCGGGCCTGAATCAGATAAGCATGGGGCGTCATGCCCACTACAGATTTGAATTGCCTGAGAAAATGCCAGGGGCTGAGGCCGGTTATCTCCGCCAGTTGCAACAAAGACGTATCTTGCTCCGGGGCGTCGTCAAGCCAGCATTTTGCCCGCAGAATCGCGGGGGTCGCCTGTGGCAGTGCCCGTCCGTCGGCGCGGGTTTTGCTGTTTTCATCATCAGCCAGCTTAATGATGAAAACAGCAGCGTTTCTTTCAGCAGGCTATTGCCGGCTTGCGGCAGCAGGGTGAAAGCCAGCCGAAATTGCGCGGATAAGCCGGGATCATGAACCACCGCGTCGGGAAACCAGGGAATTGCACCCTGGGGGACGCGCAGGTCGCGCGACAGATGACATAACAAATCCGGCGAAGGATAAATGGCGCGATAAGACCAGCCGCTGGCCACCGCCGCATGGCCGGTATGTATCTCATCGGCATTAACCAGAATAATATCGCCGCTGGGCGCAACATGCTCACCGCCGGTGCGGTAAAACCGCTGAGCGCCTTCCTCAATCACACCGATGCAGAAGTTTTCGTGTGAATGACGGGAAAAACGTTGCCGGTGGTAGCGTGCCTGTAGCATTTCCAGACCACCCAGTTCTTTCAGGTGGTGAAATTGCACTTTTTCCCGTAACGACGTGGTTTCCATCATCGGCTCCCGACCCCGGTTGATCCTCATTATCTTTCACGTTGAGGCGCTGTAGCAGGCTCATAAAGCGAGTCTGGTGTTGTGGGCGCTGTCGGCCGCATTCGCGCCGGCGAGTGGCGATGTGTCGCATACCCCACGCGCTCGCCGCTATCCTGCCGCGCGAATAATTGGCGGTATAGTACGAAATTGCTGCCGTATCGAATACGTGTAACCCCTATATTCGGTTATACCGCTTTGCCTTTCAGCAACTTTCTTACCCAGAAACGATGAGGATGCAACGCCGCCAGCGTATCGCTATCCAGCGGTAGCGGTTCGCCGAATAACTGGGATGCCAGGATTTCGGCGGCCAGCGGTGCAGAACATAAGCCGCGCGAGCCCAACGCGCCGAGCAGATAGAGATTCGGCCAGGCGGGGGCCGCGGCTATCTCTGCGCCAGCGGCAAGCTGTTCGGGCAGATGTTGATACCCGGCGAGTGTTTGCTGGTAATCGGGCACCTGACCGATCAACGGCAGATGATCGCGAATGGCGCAACGCACGCCGCATCGCGCCTGTTGCCCGGAAATGTCTATCGAGGTCGGCCAGTCGCTGTCGGGCAGGCAATCAATGAGCCGCTGACGGTTCTGCCGTTGTTCGGCTTCACGGTAATCGGTGGTGGTGTCGCCACGATGATAACTGGCACCGATGCAGTGTGTCTGATGACGTGGGCTGACCGGCGTCAGGTAACCGTCGTAACACAGCACCTGACGCAGCGCCGATAACGGCGGCGTGTCGGGGAGGTGACTGACCTGGCCACGTACCGCGTAAACGGGTAGGTGACGGGTCTGCTCCCAGTCGTTTATCTGATGACCGTTCGCCAGCACCACCGTTGCGTGACGCACCTGACGGCCATCCGCCAGCGTCAGTTGCCAGCTGTTACCGGTCGGCGCGAGTGCCGTCACGCTGACGGCAAGGTGCGCCTGGAGCCCTTGTCTGCAGGCCAGCATGAAGGCTGATTCGGTCAGTTCGGCCGGGCATAGCCAACCACCCTGTGGGTAGGTGAGGCCATGGGTGTGCAACGGCAGGCCGGCCTGTTCGGTCAGCGTGTCGGCATCCGCCGGGTGCACCAGCATATCCGGCCAGTTGCCCGCCAGAATCTGTGCAAGTTTACGTGTGCTTTTTTCATCGTAAGCCAGTTGGCTAACGCCGCACCAGTCGTGTTCAAACGCCACACCTTGTGCAGCGAGGTCGTCGTAGCAGCGGTGTGCGAAGCCGAATGCGGTGGCGAAGAACCCTGACAAGGCATCCTGCTTGTCATTCAGCAGTGGATAGAGCGCCCCCTGCCGATTGCCGGAGGCGCGTTGCCCCACCTGTTCGTCGGCGCAATACAGCGTAACCTGCGCACCGCGCCGTTGCAGCGCGAGCGCCGTCAGGACGGCAGCGATACCGCCGCCGATAATCGCCACCTCTTGCGGATGCGCAGCGGCGGGGCGCGCGTACCAGGGGAATGGGTGAGGCGGTTCGCTGCGATGCAAGACGGTGCCGCATAGCATTTCCCGCTTCTGTCCGAATCCTTTGATTTTGCTGACCTGAAACCCTGCCTGTTGCAGGCCGCGACGCACAAAACCGGCGGCGGTGAAGGTGGCGAACGTTCCCCCGTGGCGGCACAGATGCGCCATAGCGTTAAACAAGGTTTCAGTCCACATGTCCGGATTTTTAGCCGGCGCAAATCCATCCAAAAACCAGGCATCGATATGGTGCGTCAGGCTGTTGTCCAACCTCGGCAGCAGCGTATTGACATCACCGAACCACAGATCTAGCGTGATGCGTCCTTGTGCAAGAATCAGCCGATGACAACCGGGCAGCGCCAGCGGCCATTGTCGTTGCAGTTCATCGGCGAAGGGAGCCAGCTCCGGCCAGGCGGCATGTGCGGCGGCCAGATCCGACTGACGCAGCGGAAACTTTTCAAAACTGATGAAGTGCAGGCGCTGCAAGGCGGCATCCGGCTGTTGCCGGCGAAACCCGTCGAACGCCTGCCATAACGTCAAGAAATTCAGCCCGGTACCAAAACCGGTTTCCGCAATGGTCAGCACCGGGCCGGTATGTTCAAGGAAGCGTTGCGGAAAACCGTTGCCTTGCAGAAAGACATAGCGGGTTTCCGCCAGCCCGTCCTGGTTGGAAAAATAGACGTCATCAAACTGTTGCGATACAGGTGTACCCTGATCGTTCCAATTCAGGTCTGCATGTTGGATGGCGGGGCTGGTCACGGCAGCTCACTCATTATTCAGGCGGTGGCGCGATTCTAGCGACTGGTTTATTAAGTCGCAAATTTGAGAAAAGTTAGTCTGATCGGACTTGTTCAGCTTACAACTGTACGCTAAAGTGCGGAGCTAAATCCAAACTCTACAAGCGGAAGAGGTATTGAATGAAACGTGCGGTGATTACGGGTCTGGGGATCCTGTCCAGTATCGGTAATAACAAAGAAGAAGTGCTGGCATCCCTGCGTGAAGGCCGTTCTGGCATCACTTTCTCCCAAGAAATGAAAGATTCCGGCATGCGCAGTCACGTCTGGGGTAACGTCAAGCTGGATACGGCAGGCCTGATCGAGCGTAAGATTGTGCGTTTCATGAGCGATGCCTCTATCTACGCTTATCTGTGCATGGAGGAAGCCATCAAGGATTCCGGGCTGTCCGAAGAGACTTACCAAAACAACCCGCGAGTCGGATTGATCGCGGGTTCCGGCGGCGGTTCTCCGCGCTTCCAGGTGTTTGGCGCCGATGCCATGCGCAGCCCACGCGGCCTGAAAGCCGTTGGTCCGTATGTGGTAACCAAGGCTATGGCTTCAGGTGTTTCCGCCTGTCTGGCGACGCCGTTCAAAATCCACGGCGTGAACTACTCCATCAGTTCTGCCTGTGCCACCTCTGCACACTGTATCGGTAACGCGGTTGAGCAGATTCAGATGGGCAAACAGGACATCGTGTTTGCCGGCGGCGGTGAAGAGCTGTGCTGGGAACTGGCATGTGAATTCGACGCGATGGGCGCGCTGTCCACTAAGTACAACGAGACGCCGGAACGCGCTTCCCGTACTTATGACGCGGATCGCGACGGTTTCGTTATCGCCGGCGGCGGCGGTATGGTGGTAGTGGAAGAGCTGGAACACGCGCTGGCACGCGGTGCGCACATCTACGCTGAAGTGGTCGGCTACGGCGCCACTTCCGACGGTGCCGACATGGTTGCGCCGTCAGGCGAAGGTGCAGCTCGCTGCATGAAGCTGGCGTTGCAGGATGTCGATACGCCGGTGGATTACATCAATACCCACGGCACTTCAACGCCGGTGGGCGATGTGAAAGAACTGTGGGCTATCCGTCAGGTGTTCGGCGACAACGTTCCGCCGATTTCCGCCACCAAAGCCATGACCGGCCACTCACTGGGGGCTGCAGGCGTGCAGGAAGCTATTTATACCCTGCTGATGTTGGAGCACGGTTTCATTGCGCCGAGCATCAACGTTGAAACGCCGGATGAACAGGCGCAGGGCATGAACATCGTTACCGAGCCGACTGAGCGTAACCTGACGACCGTGATGTCCAACGGCTTCGGGTTCGGCGGCACCAACGCCGTACTGGTGATGCGCAAATACGCGCAGTAACAGTAATCGGTAATTATGCAGAGAATACCGGGCTTGCCCGGTATTCTTTTATCTGACGCGCGTTGCCGTCAACCTGCCTTTCCCTGTGATTTCCACGCCTTACAGTAATACCCACATCAACAACGCCACCACCAGCATCGCTACCAGCGCCAGCCCGATCGGCTTATTCACCAGCGGCCGCCATTCCTGCGGCAACGCCATGATTAACGGGTTGATAAACGGCTGCAACGGCACGGTGGACGCTTCTTGTATTTGCTGGAGGCGCCGCCGGTAGAGAAAGGTCGCCACGTCGCTGATTTGTGACGGCGTAAGCGGCGTTTGCGGCGTGATATTCAGCGTATTGCGGGTGAAGTCCTGCAACAGTTGCTGCTCCTGCTGGTCGAGCGGCTGTCTGAGCGCCGCCTGCAAGGTACTCAGGGTTGGCGATGTGTGCTGTTGTAACAAAAGGCTTTGTGTATTGAGAAACTGGCTTAATACCTGAAAATTCTTCGCCGGAATCGGGTCGCCGGTTTTCAATCCTTGCATGTCCATCAACGTTTGCCAGACCTTGCCCGGCGATTCGCCGCTCAGCGCCACCAGTTTTGCCACCAGTTGATTAAGCTGATTGTGTTCCGCCGGCAGTAATGCCCGGTCCAGCAAGGCGTTTATTGACGGATTCGCGCCGGAGCCGCCCGGCACGACGCCGGCCTGTAATAAGGCGGCCAGTTGCTGAGACGTTGGCGGCAGCGGCGAGGGAAGGGGGGTGGCTGTGGGTGTTTGAGGAAACGGGATCGGTTGCCCGGTGGCGGTATTACCGAACGTCAGCGTTGGGGTGTTGCCGTTGGTCGATAACAGTGTGGCGGCCTGCGGTAACTGGCCGTTTTGCAACAACGCCACCACCAGTTTCAGTTGCGAGGGCGTCAGCGAGCTGAGCACGGTATGACCAAATTGCTGGCGAATGAAATCGCTGGCAACCTGACGGTTATTGCCCTGCGACAACATTGAGGTCAACTGTTGCAGCAACTGGCGGGTATCCTGCGAGCCTTGCACGGTTGCCAGCCGAGTCTGCAAGCTTTGCTCGGCCGCCGGGAATTGGCTGGCGAGCAGATCCGCGTTGTTTTTCGTCCCTAATTCAGCACGCACGGTGGCCCAGATTTCCGCAGGCTTGGCGCCGCTTAGGGTGGAAATCTGCGTCACCAGCTTTTCCAACGTAGTGCGCTGCGCCAGCGTCAACGGTAAATCATCCATCTGGGCGGCGGCTTTTGACAGCGTGGTTTCCAGCGGCTTTTCTCCCGGCAGGGAAACATTACCGGGGTTATTGATCGGTTGCATGTTGTGATCCTTACCCTAGACGCATGACGGGGTTGTCCTCCACCCGATGATGTTATCGCATCACACCGGCTCGACACACCTGGCGTCATCATAACAACGGCGCGCTATTACCGATAGTCGTTGACCTGCAACAGGTTAACATTCCGTTGCGTAGGGAAAAAAGGCGAGAAAATGCATGGTCGGGGAAAAGCGTGCGGATCACCGAGGGTAAAGCGGCGCGCGGATGACATCATCCGCGGCGCTCGCTTTATCGTAACGCAGTCAGGTACGAGGGACGGACTGCAACTGGGTACGGCGACGCCGCCAGTATTTCAGCATCGGCGGTACGACCAAAATCAGTACGGCCATGCTCAGTAATGTCTGGCTGATGCGGCCTTCCCACAGGATGGATAACCCGCCGTTACTGATGGACAAGGCGCGGCGCAGGTTCTGCTCCAGCATTTCTCCCAACACGAAACCGAGGATCAGCGGCGACATGGGAAAGTCCATTTTGCGCAGCAGGTATCCGAACACGCCCAGCCCGACCATCAGCAGCAGGTCAAAGGTGGTGCTGTGCACCGCGTAAACGCCGACGGCGGAAATCGCGGCAATCGCCGGCACCAGAAACCACATTGGAATGGCCAGCATACGGGTGAACAGGCCAATCATCGGCAGATTGAGCAATAGCAACATCAGGTTGCCGATCAGCATGGCGGCGATCAGCCCCCAGACGATGTCCGGCTGTTCGGTAAACATGGCCGGGCCCGGCGTAATGTTGTACAGCGTCAGCGCGCCCATCATCACGGCGGTGGTGCCGGAGCCGGGAACGCCCAGCGTCAGCATCGGAATAAACGAGCCGCAGGCTGAGGCGTTATTGGCGGCTTCCGGCGCGGCCACACCGCGGATGTCGCCTTTACCGAAACTGTCGCTGTTGCCGCTGATTTTTTTCTCCGTCATCCAGGCCATGGCGCTGGCGATAGTAGCGCCCGCACCCGGCAGTATCCCCACAAAGAACCCCAGCAGTGAGGAACGCAACGTCGCCCCGATGCACTGTATGCCTTCGCGAACGTTGAACAACATGCGCCCGGTGGCTTTGGTGACCTTTTGCCCGCTGCCGGTTTGCTCCAGCATCAACAGAATTTCGCTGACGGAAAACAGGCCGATAACCACCACCACGAATTGAATACCGTCCGACAGGTGGACGCTATCGAACGTGAAGCGATAAACACCGGTATTCGCATCCACGCCGACGGTGGCCATCGACAAGCCAATCAACGCCGCCAGGAAAGATTTCAGCGGGTTGTGGCTCATCATGCTGCCAAGGCAGGCGATGGCGAATACCATCAGGGCGAAATATTCCGCGGGGCCGAAAGCCAGCGACCAGTTAGCCAGCAAGGGCGCAAACAGAATGATGCCGGTAATCGCGATGCTGGAGCCGACGAATGAACTGACGGCGGAGATAGACAACGCCACGCCGGCTTTGCCCTGTTGCGCCATCGGGTAGCCATCAAGGGCCGTCATGATAGCGCCGGCATCGCCCGGTACATTCAACAAAATGGAAGAAATACGCCCGCCGTATTCGCAGCCGAGATAAACGGTGGCAAGCAGAATCAACGCGGATTCCGCCGGCAGTTTGAGTGCGAAGGCCAGCGGCATCAGAATCGCCACGCCGTTGATTGGGCCAAGGCCGGGCAGCAGCCCGACAATGGTGCCGATAAAACAGCCGATCAGCGCAATCATCAGATTTTGCGGGGTCATCGCTACCGCAAAACCCTGCATCAGAAAAGACCAGGTATCCATGAGTGAGTCTCCCGGTTAAAGCCACGCGCCGGCCGGCAGCGTAACGTCGAGCAATTTATCGAAGGCGTAAAACAGCGATACGCCCATGACCGCACCGGACAGCGCCGCCACCCACCACACGGCGCCAAACAGTATGCCGATGCCGCAACCCAGCAGAGCGGTGGTCAGCGGGAAGCCGAGCGGTTCAAACAACCAGGCGTACAGCGCCAGCATGATCACCAGCAGCAGCAAGCGCCGACGAACCGCGGCGGCAGGCCAGACAAGGGGATCCGGTTTACGCAGCAACATCAGGACGGCGCACAGCGTCATCAACCCCAAAATCGCGATGGGAAACGGTCGCGGGCCAACCGGCTCGTAACTGTATTCGCTCTGGATACCCCAGCCGACAACCAGCCCGATCAGGCATAGCACCAGCCAGATTCCGCCAAACAAACGATCGCTCATGATGCGCTCCTCTTTTATTTAGCCAGCCCGAACAACTTCGCCTGCTCGCGGTAATCCGCCACCTGCTTTTTGACGTAGGCATCCAGCGCCTGTCCGGTCAGGTTGAATTCGAACAAGCCGCGCAAGTCACGTTGTTTTTTGAATTCCTCGGTGGTGACGATGTGCTTAAACGCCTGTTCCCACCACTGGTAGCTGGCATCGCTGACTTTGGGGCCGAGATAGAAACCGCGGATGATCGGCCACACGAGGTCATACCCTTGCTCTTTAGCGGTGGGGATGCCGGCGAGCGGCCCCGGCAGACGTTGCTCGGAAAATACCGCCAGAACCCGAATTTTGCCGCCCTGCAGATGGGGAACCATTTCACTAATATCGCCGGAAACCGCCTGTACATGCCCGCCCAGCATGGCGGTCAGCGGTTCGCCGCCGCCTTCAAACGCGACGTAGCGCATATCACGCGGGCTGATCCCGGCGTGACGCGCCAGCATCGCGGTTTTCATCCAGTCCTGACTGCCGATGGACGCCCCGGCGCCGACCACCACCTGATTAGGGCTTTTCTGCATGGCGCTGAGCAGATCTTTCAGTGTCTGATAAGGGGCGTCGGCCCGTACCGCGATCATGCCGTAGTCGGTGCCGACCGCCGCCAGCCATTTCACATCATCAACGCCGTAGCGCCCGAACTTTCCCTGCGCCAGATTAAGCAGCGAGCCGCCGGAAAAGGCCACCACGGTGCCGGGCTCGTCCGGGCGTTGCGCCACGATGGCGTTATACGCGACGGCGCCGACTCCGCCGGGCATGTAAGTCACGCGCATCGGGCTGTCGAGCGTGCCGGTTTCCTGTAGCGATATCTGCAGTAACTTACAGGTTAAATCGAAACCGCCGCCCGGTTTGGCCGGTGCGATGCATTCGGTGCGGGCCGGCGCGGCGGCCTGAACGGCGGTTGTATTGGCAAATAATCCGCACAGCGTCAGAGAAAGGGCGAGGTATTTTTTCATTGTCATTCCTTCCTGTTTTTATCATTCCCAACGTGGGAGTGTTGTTGGATTGTTAATGATGTAACCTTTCAGTTGCCTTTCGGTTATTGGAAATGTGTTCAGGATGTGATTACCGTCGCTTAAAAAAACGGCCGAGCCTGAGGAAAATACCCATAGGATGAGAATCAAAAGGACAAGGCAATGTGGATAAAGGTTGGCGACGATGCGACTGTTACTGGTTGAAGATCACCCTGAGCTGGCCCACTGGCTGAAAAAAGCCCTGAGTGAGGCGGGATTCGCGGTGGATCTGGTCGGCGATGGCGTGGCGGCGGATCAGCTGTTGCAGCAGGAAGCGTATACGCTGGTGGTATTGGATGTCTCGTTACCGCGTCTGGACGGCCTGGCATTACTGGCACGATTGCGTAAACGCGGTCAGAACCTGCCGGTGCTGCTGCTGACGGCCCGTGCCGAGGTGGCAGATCGGGTCAAGGGGCTGAATCTGGGGGCGGATGATTATCTCACCAAACCATTTGAACTGGCGGAACTGGAGGCACGGTTGCGTGCGCTGCTGCGGCGTAGTCAGGGGCAAATACAGGAAGTGCAGCGTTTTGGCGCTCTCAGTTGGCACGATGAAGGCTATTTTCTGCTCCAGGAGAAACCGCTGGCGTTGACGCCGCGCGAGCAAGCGGTGTTGCATACGCTGATGCAGCGCCGTGGTCGTCCGGTATCGCGCCAGTATTTGTATGAGCAGGTGTTTACGCTGGCCGATGAGGCCAGCCCGGACAGTCTCGATCTGTATGTGCACCGCATCCGCAAAAAGCTGGCGGGCAGCGATGTGATGATCGTGACGTTACGTGGGCTGGGGTATAGCCTGGAGTGCAGCCATGCCGAAAGTTAATTCGCTGCGCGGTCAGTTAATGCTGTACCTCGGTTTGCCGATGGCGCTGTTGTGGGCGTTATCGGTCTGGAGTCATTATCACAGCGCGAAAGCGGCGGCGACGCAGGCGTACGATCGTACCCTGCTGGCTTCGGCGCGCACGGTGGCTGAACGGCTGACCGTGCGTCACGGGCAACTGGCGGTAGATGTGCCCTGGGTAGTGCTGGATAGCTTTGAGCGCAACATGAACGATCAGCTCTACTATCAGGTCGTGACGCCACAAGGCAAAACGCTTTCCGGCTATGATGACCTGCCGCCGTTGCCGCACGGTATTCCGCTATCCCGGCATTATCCGGCGCTGGCGCATTTTTATGATGCGCGTTATCACGGCCGGGCGATCCGGGTGGCGGCGCTCTGGCAACCGGTCAATGAGGCCGGCGTGGAAGGTATGGTATTGATTCTGGTGGCGGAAACGCTGAGCTCCCGCGAGGCGTTCGCACACCGGCAATTACTGACAGCCTTAATCAGCCAGAGCACGCTGGTGTTGTTGGCGTTGTTGCTGGTGCTGTTGTTGTTCCGTAAATTGCTGCGGCCGCTGCGTCAGTTATCCGGCCTGATGGCGCGCCGTGAACCGGGCGATCTCACGCCGTTGCCGCCATTGTTGTCCTGGACGGAAATGCAGCCGTTGCTGGTGGCGTTCAATCGTTATATCGAACGGCTCAGAGGGTTGCTTCAGCGGCAGGAGCGTTTCGGCGCAGATGCGGCGCATCAACTCAGAACACCGCTGGCGGTGCTGAAAACCCAGGTCGGCGTAGCGTTGAATAGTTCGCAACCGGCGCAGTGGCGCGACAGCCTGACCGGCATGAGCGCCACGCTGGACGATACCATTCAGTTGACCGATCGGTTGTTGCAACTGTCGCGCCTGAGGGCGCAGGACAGTAAAGAGCATATCTGGCAAACCGTCGATTTGGCCGAACTGGTGCGGGATGCCTGTTTTTCCCGTTTACCGCAGGCGCGTAGCCGACGAATCGATCTGGGATACGAAGGCGATGAGCGTTGTCTGATTCGCGGCGAGCCGTTGCTGCTGGCGGAATTGTGCGCCAACTTGCTGGATAATGCGCTGAAATACACGCCGCAAGGCGGTGTGGTGACGGCGCGGGTGCAGGCGCAGCAACTGGATATCGACGATAGCGGTCCGGGGATTCCGGTCACCGAACGTGCGCAGGCGATGAGGCCGTTTCACCGGTTGGATAACCATCATGGTTTGCCGGGCGCGGGTTTGGGGTTGGCGCTGGTGAGGGATATCGCGCTCTGGCATCAAACCCGGGTTCAATTGCTGGACTGCCCGGAGTTGGGCGGACTGCGGGTACGGATCGTTTTTAGCGAGCCTGCGCCCTGAAAAAACGCCTGTGCTGACGACATGCGGTCGCGGGCTGATTGCCGCCGTCAGTGTTACCGCCAGCCGGTTTGTGGCAGAATAACGCCCTTCATTTCGTCGCGACGGCGTGGGTGTCGTCAGCGGTCTATCAGGAAAGCCAACGTGAAAATCCTAGTTGATGAAAATATGCCTTATGCGCAGGCGCTGTTCAGCCGTATGGGCGACGTGACGGCAGTACCGGGGCGGCCCATTCCGACGGATGCCCTAAACGGAGCGGATGCCCTGATGGTGCGTTCGGTCACGAAAGTGAACGCCGATCTGCTGACCGGCAAGGCGGTGAAATTTGTCGGCACGGCGACCGCCGGCACCGATCATGTCGATGAGGATTTTTTGCGTCGGCAGGGCATCGCGTTTTCCGCGGCTCCCGGCTGTAATGCGATTGCGGTAGTGGAATATGTCTTTTCTTCGTTGCTGATGCTGGCGGAACGCGATGGTTTCGCGCTAACGGATCGTACCGTCGGTATCGTTGGGGTAGGTAATGTGGGTTCTCGCCTCAATGAGCGCCTGACCGCACTGGGCGTACGTACGTTGCTGTGTGACCCGCCGCGGGCGGATCGCGGCGACAGCGGGCCGTTCCTGTCGCTGGACGAGCTGGTGGAGCAGGCCGACGTGTTGACCTTTCACACCCCGTTGCTGAAAGAGGGGCCTTATGCCACCTGGCACAGTGTCAATGCCGCGTTGCTGGCACGTTTGAAAGACGGCGCTATTTTGATCAACGCCTGCCGCGGCCCGGTAGTGGACAACGCCGCCTTGCTGACGGCGTTGCAAAACGGCAAAAACATCAGCGTAGTGCTGGACGTATGGGAACCAGAGCCGGATTTGTCCGTTGAGCTGCTGGAGCGGGTCGACATCGGTACTGCGCATATCGCCGGTTATACGCTGGAAGGCAAAGCACGCGGTACCACCCAGGTGTTCGAAGCCTGGAGTCGTTTTATCGGTCAGCCGCAACAGGTGGCGCTGGCCTCGCTGCTACCGGTACCGGAGCTGGCCGAAGTCACGCTGACGGTACCGCTGGATGAGCATCAGCTCAAACGGCTGGTGCATCTGGTGTATGATGTGCGCCGCGATGACGCCTTATTGCGTCAGGTCGCGCATATCCCCGGCGAATTTGACCGGCTGCGCAAGTTCTATCAGGAGCGGCGCGAGTGGTCATCGCTGCATGTCGTCTGCGCCGATCGGGAGAGCGCTGAACAACTTAACCGGCTGGGATTCACCGCGTCGGTTAACGATCGCTAATTTCCTGAAGCAAAATCAGATTAATCCGGGCGGTGCGATCATCGTCCGGTGTGTTTTATTCATTATTCTTGGGGAGTACGACCACATGTCCAATGGCTGGAATATCGCGTTGCTGGGTGCCACCGGCGCTGTCGGCAAGGCATTGCTGGAGCTATTGCAGGAGCGTGAGTTTCCCGTAGGTGAGCTCTATGCGCTGGCGAGTGAGAACAGTGTCGGCGAGAGTTTGCGTTTTAATGGTCGTTCGCTGCGCCTGGAAGACGCTGCCGATTTCGACTGGTCACAGGTACAACTGGCCTTTTTCGTGGCCGGTATGGAAGCCAGCGCCCGCTACGCGGAAACGGCGGGTAACGCGGGGTGTCTGGTCATCGACAGCAGCGGCCTGTTTGCGCTGGAGCCGGACGTGCCGCTGGTGGTGCCGGGCGTGAACCCTCATGTGCTGGCGGATTACCGCAACCGCAATATCGTGGCGGTGGCGGACAGTCTCACCAGCCAGTTGCTCACGGCGATCAAACCGTTGACGGAGCAGGCCGGGCTGTCGCGTCTGCACGTCAGCAACCTGTTGTCGGTGTCGGCTCACGGTAAAGCGGCGGTGGATGATTTGGCCGGCCAAAGCGCGCGTTTGCTCAACGGTATCCCGGCTGAGCCTGGCCTGTTCCCGAAACAGCTGGCGTTCAACCTGTTGCCGCTGCTGGCGGACAGCGAAGGCAGCGTGCGTGAAGAGCGTCGGCTGGTGGAGCAGGTGCGCAAGGTGTTGCAGGACGACGGCTTGCCGATTTCGGTCAGTTGCGTGCAGTCGCCGGTGTTTTACGGCCATGCGCAGGTGGTGCATCTGGAGGCGCTGCGTCCGTTGTCTGCCGATGAAGCGCGCGACGTGCTGGCGCAGGCGAGTGATATCACGCTGAGCGAGGAGGATGATTACCCGACGCAGGTGGAAGACGCCTCCGGCAATGTGCAATTGAATATTGGCTGTCTGCGTAACGACTACGGTATTCCTGAGCTGTTGCAGTTCTGGTCGGTGGCCGACAATATCCGTTTCGGCGGCGCACTGATGGCGGTGGAAACCGCTGAAAGGCTGGTTGAGGAGTACCTGGGGTAATGACGGCGTTGCAGCATGTAGGCGATGAAGCACCGCTGAAAATCGCTCTGGGGATTGAGTATGACGGCAGCCGTTATTACGGCTGGCAGCGTCAGGCCGAAGTGGATAGCGTTCAGGGGTGTCTGGAAGCGGCGCTGTCTCAGGTGGCGAACGAGCGCATCGATGTGTTTTGTGCCGGTCGAACCGACGCCGGCGTCCATGCGACCGGGCAGGTGGTGCATTTTACCACCCACGCAGTGCGCAAAGACGCCGCCTGGACCATGGGTGTCAATGCTAACCTGCCGCCGGATATCGCCGTACGCTGGGTGAAAACGGTGGATGAGGCGTTTCACGCCCGTTTCAGCGCTACGGCCCGCCGTTATCGCTATGTGATTTATAACCGGCGTTTTCGGCCGGCCATTCTGTCGCAGGGGGTAACGCACTATTATCTGCCGCTGGATGCCGAGCGTATGCACCGCGCCGGTCAGTGCCTGCTGGGTGAGAACGACTTTACCTCGTTCCGGGCGGTGCAGTGCCAGTCACGCACGCCGTGGCGCAACCTGATGCACCTGCGGGTAACGCGTCTGGGGGATTACGTGGTGGTAGACATCAAGGCCAACGCGTTTGTGCACCATATGGTGCGCAATATTGTCGGCAGTCTGATGGAGATCGGCTGCGGCAACCAGCCGGAAAACTGGATGGCCGAGCTGCTGGCGGCCAAAGATCGCACCCTGGCGGCCGCGACGGCAAAAGCCGACGGGCTGTATTTGGTTGCGGTGGATTATCCGGCGAATTTCGGTATTCCCGGTGCGTCGATGGGGCCGTTGTTTCTGCCGGACGAGGTGGTGTGAGGGGAGCCGGCGCGCCGTCGATAAACGACGAGGCCGACTTTGAATAAGCCGGCATTTGAACTGATAAGGACGCGATTATGCTGGATTTTGTACGGTTTATCATAGATTTCATCCTGCACATCGATGTGCATCTGGCTGAGCTGGTGGCGCAGTATGGCGTATGGATCTACGCAATTCTGTTTCTGATTCTGTTTTGCGAAACGGGGCTGGTCGTAACGCCGTTCCTGCCCGGTGATTCGCTGTTGTTTGTCGCCGGCGCACTGGCCGCATTGCCGACTAACGACCTCAATGTTCACATGATGGTGGCGTTAATGGTGTTGGCGGCGGTGTTGGGCGATACGGTCAATTACACCATTGGCCGGTTGTTCGGCGAGAAATTATTCCGCAATCCCGACTCGCGCATCTTCCGGCGTAGCTATCTGGAAAGGACTCACGCGTTCTATGCACGCCACGGCGGCAAAACAATAATTCTGGCGCGCTTTGTACCGATTGTGAGAACATTTGCGCCCTTTGTCGCCGGGATGGGGCACATGCGTTATCGCGAGTTTGCTCTGTACAACGTGACCGGGGCGGTGTTGTGGGTGCTGTCGTTCAGCTATGCCGGTTACCTGTTCGGTGATCTGCCGTTGGTGCAGGAGAACCTGAAGTTATTGATTGTGGCAATCATCTTCATCTCCATCCTGCCGGGGTTAATCGAGTTCTGGCGGCATAAACGCGCCATAACGCGGCAAAATATGAAATAAGTGGAAAATTATTTTAACATCCGGTTTGACCAGTTTTTTGTCCACACGCCCGGATCGTTATGGTTTAATGAGCAGCATTTACGGCGGTGTTTGTATAAACAGGCCTGAATACCAATATCGCGTCCCGACGCATCGGGATGAGATATCGCTTCATAGGCGGCGTTGCCAGGGATTGGGTAACGTGTAGCAGCGTACTGGCTGGTGCCAGGTTCAAGCAGAAAGGTTATCAATGAGCTGGATTGAACGAATTCTCAATAAAAGTAATGTCACACCCACCCGTAAGGCGAACATACCTGAAGGGGTTTGGACGAAATGTGACAGTTGCGGTCAGGTGCTTTACCGTGCCGAGCTGGAACGTAATCTGGAAGTGTGCCCGAAATGTGATCACCACATGCGGTTGTCCGCCCGGGCTCGTCTCCACGCGTTTCTGGACAAGGAAGGCATGGTGGAACTGGGGAGCGAGCTGGAGCCCAAAGACGTCCTGAAATTCAGAGACTCGAAGAAGTACAAAGACCGTATTACCGCCGCGCAGAAGCAGTCTGACGAAAAAGATGCGATGGTGGTGATGAAAGGGACCTTGTACGACATGCCGGTGGTTGCCGCATCGTTCGAGTTTTCTTTCATGGGCGGTTCGATGGCGTCGGTTGTCGGTGCGCGTTTTGTTCGTGCCGTGGAGCAAGCGCTGGAAGATAACTGCCCGCTGGTTTGTTTCTCCGCCAGTGGCGGTGCCCGTATGCAGGAAGCGCTGATGTCGCTGATGCAGATGGCGAAAACCAGTGCGGCGCTGGCGAAAATGCGTGAGCGTGGTTTACCGTATATTTCGGTGTTGACCGACCCGACAATGGGCGGCGTATCCGCCAGTCTGGCGATGCTGGGCGATCTGAATATCGCCGAGCCGAAAGCATTGATCGGTTTTGCCGGCCCGCGCGTTATCGAGCAGACGGTGCGTGAAAAGCTGCCGCCGGGTTTCCAGCGTAGTGAGTTCCTGCTGGAAAAAGGCGCTATCGACATGATCGTCCGTCGTGCAGATATGCGCTACAAATTGGCCAGCATCCTGTCCCGGCTGACTAACCGCTCGGAGCCGCAGGAGCAAGCTGTGGTGCGGATGTCCGCCTCGCACGAATCACAGAGTGATGCCTAATCAATGATGAGCCGGGAGCAGGGCGGCGTTGTTGCCGTGTTCCCGGCAGCAATCAACCGTAAGTCAGTGAACGGGACTCATGGACAATCTTCAGACACCTCAAGCCACGTCGCCTCTGGCCACGTGGCTTCACTATCTTGAAAATCTGCACAGTCAGGCCATTGATCTTGGTCTGGATCGTATCCGGCAGGTAGCGGAACACCTTGACCTGCTGCAACCTGCTCCCCGCGTATTTACCGTAGCCGGCACGAACG
This sequence comes from Dickeya chrysanthemi NCPPB 402, assembly GCF_000406105.1. NCBI lineage: Bacteria > Pseudomonadati > Pseudomonadota > Gammaproteobacteria > Enterobacterales > Pectobacteriaceae > Dickeya > Dickeya chrysanthemi. Next base: position 1,407,777 of record NZ_CM001974.1, read on the forward strand.
GCAAAGGCACCACCTGCTGCACGCTGGAGTCCATTTTGAGCGCGGCCGGGCTTCGGGTTGGGGTATACAGCTCACCACATTTGCTGCGTTACACCGAACGGGTACGTATTCAAGGGCGTGAATTACCGGAATTCCACCATGCACAAGCCTTTGCTGCGGTTGAAGCGGGCCGTAACGGCATCTCGCTGACCTACTTTGAATTCGGCACGCTGGCGGCATTGTGGCTGTTCAAACAGGCGCAACTGGATGTGGTGATACTGGAAGTGGGTCTTGGCGGGCGTCTGGACGCCACCAATATTGTGGATGCCGATGTCGCGGTGGTGACCAGCATCGCGTTGGATCATACCGATTGGTTGGGTAACGATCGGGAAAGTATCGGCCGGGAAAAGGCGGGGATTTTCCGCGGCAACCGGCCGGCCGTCGTCGGTGAGCCGGATATGCCGGCTTCGATTGCCGCAGTGGCGCAGGAAAAAGGCGCGCGCCTGTTTCGCCGTGGTGCAGACTGGCAGTTTGCATTGCAGGGCGATGGCTGGCGCTGGCAGTGTGACGACGTTCAGTATGCTGCGTTGCCCGTTCCTACCGTTCCGTTGGCCAATGCCGCAACGGCGCTGGCGGCGTTGTACGCTTCCGATATTGCGTTAACCGCCGAGGTTATTCGCCAGGGGTTGCGTCAGGCACAACTGCCGGGACGTTTCCAGATTGTGAGCGAAAAACCGTTGTTGATTTTGGATGTCGCGCATAATCCTCATGCGGCGGCTTATCTGGCCGCACGATTGGCTGATTTACCGCGTACCGGTCAGGTGCGGGCGGTGGTCGGCATGTTGGCCGATAAAGACATTCCCGGTACGCTGTCGCATCTTAAACCGCAGGTCGATGTCTGGTATTGCGCGCCGCTGGAAGGCCCGCGCGGTGCCGGCGCGGATCAACTGGCCGAACATTTGACGGACTGCACGCAGTACCCGGATGTGGCGACAGCCTGGCGACAGGCAATGCGGGACGCCGGAGAAAATGATGTGGTGATTGTCTGCGGTTCTTTCCATACTGTCGCGCATGTGATGGAAGCGTTGGACGGGAGCGGAATGCATGGCGAGTAAGTTTCAGAATCGCCTGGTGGGAACCGTTGTGATGGTAGCGCTGGGGGTCATCGTGCTGCCTGGGCTGCTGGATGGCAAAAAAAGCATTATGAAGAGGATTTTGCCGCCATCCCGCTGGTTCCCAAGCCGGGTGATACACTGGAGGCGGAGTCGATGCCGCCTGTCAATCAGCCGTTGCCTGCCCAGCCGCCTGAAGGCGCTGAAGCAGCGATGCAAAACAAAAGTGATGTGGGCGCCGGGGTGGAAGAAGAACCGCACCTGACGCCGGCACCCGTGCCCGAGCGTCATGGTGCCTCAGCATCATCGCCTTCCCGTCAGGTTGTGCCTGCCGCACCGATAGTAACGGAGCCTCGGCAACCGGTACAACAGGTCGCGCCGCCTGCGATGAAAGCCCAGCCGGCGAAGCCGGAAACCAAAAAACCGGAGACGAAAGCGGATACCCGGCCTAAGCCTGACGTGAAAGCGGTGGAAAGTAAAACGGCTGACGGTAAACCGGTCGAAAAACCGGTCGACACCCGCGCGGCGGAAACCAAAACGGAACCCCGTACGCCGGAAAACAAGCCGACGGAAAATAAAACGCCGGCTCAGGAGCAGGCTCCAGCAGGTCAGGCTTTTGTCGTGCAATTAGGGGCGCTAAAGAATGCCGATAAAGTCAATGAGATTGTCGCGAAGTTGCGACTGTCCGGCTATCGTGCTTATACCGTGCCGTCGACACCGGTGGTGGGGCAGATTACCCGCATCTATGTCGGGCCGGATGCCTCGAAGCAGAAACTGCAATCCGCGCTGGGAGACTTGCAGCAACTCAGTGGGTTGAGCGGGCAGGTTCGGCCTTACAGTGCGCGCTGAGTCAGCCGATAAGCAATAAACCACATTCAGGGGTAGGGGCGCGCAGCGACCTTGCCCCTTGTATTTTGTGCGGTGCATCAGCGCCGTCTTGCCGTAGCGAGTGGCAAACCACGGATGCTATTCCTATGACGGCGAGAGGTTTTTTTTATTTATTCGCCTATCGAAAAAATCGGCCGGAAATACGCTACGCAAACGTTTTCTTTTTCTGTTAGAATGCGCCGCGAACAGGATGACCGGCGCTATGATTGTCATCGTTCATTATTAGGATGGTTCATGGTTTGGGTTGATTACGTCATTATCGGTATTATCGGATTCTCGGCTCTGGTCAGTCTCATCCGGGGGTTTGTACGTGAAGCGTTGTCGCTGGTGACCTGGGGGGCGGCGTTCTTTATCGCCAGCCACTACTATGTCTATCTCGCGGTCTATTTCACGCGGTTTAATGATGAACTGGTGCGTAACGGTATCGCTATCGCCATTCTGTTTATTGCGACCTTGATTGTGGGTGCTATCGTCAATTATGTGATCGGTTCGTTGGTTGAACGCACCGGATTATCAGGCACTGACCGGGTACTGGGCATTTGCTTTGGTGCTTTACGCGGTGTGTTGATTGTCTCTGCGTTACTGTTTTTTCTCGATACCTTCACCGGTTTTTCACAGAGTGCTGACTGGAAGCAATCTCAGTTAATCCCGCAGTTCAGTTATATCATCAGGTGGTTTTTTGACTACCTGCAAAGCACGTCGAGTTTCTTGCCGCGGCACATCTAGCCGCGGTAGCGCTGATGAGGAAAAGACCACATGTGCGGTATTGTCGGTATCGCCGGTTTTACACCGGTCAACCAGTCGATTTATGACGCGTTAACGGTGTTACAGCACCGTGGGCAGGATGCCGCAGGCATCGTCACCATTAATGAGACCAATTGCTTTCGTCTGCGCAAAGCAAACGGCCTGGTGAAGGATGTGTTTGAAGCCCGGCACATGCAGCGGTTGCAGGGCAACATGGGGATTGGCCATGTCCGCTATCCTACAGCAGGCAGTTCCAGTGCCTCAGAGGCCCAGCCTTTTTACGTCAACTCCCCATTCGGGATCACGCTGGCGCATAACGGTAACCTGACCAATGCCCATGAACTGCGTCAGAAGCTGTTCGAAGAAGGGCGCCGCCACGTCAATACCACCTCCGATTCCGAAATTCTGCTGAACGTGTTTGCCAAAGAACTGGACCGTTTTCAGCACTACCCGCTGGAAGCCGATAACATCTTTGCCGCAGTGGCGGCAGTGCACCAGCAGATTCGTGGTGCTTACGCCTGTATCGGCATGATTATCGGTCACGGTATGGTTGCGTTTCGGGATCCGAACGGCATCCGCCCGTTGGTGATCGGTAAGCGTGAACTGAACGATGGCCGCAACGAATATATCGTGGCGTCGGAAAGCGTCGCGCTGGATACCCTGGGTTTTGAATTCCTGCGTGATGTGGCGCCGGGTGAAGCGGTGTACATCACCGAGAACGGTCAGCTATTTACTCGCCAGTGCGCTGAAAACCCGAAAAGCCACCCATGCCTGTTCGAATATGTTTATTTTGCTCGCCCCGATTCCTTTATCGACAAGATTTCGGTTTATAGCGCGCGTGTACGCATGGGTCAGAAGCTGGGCGAGAAGATTGCCCGCCAGTGGGAAGAGTTGGATATCGACGTGGTGATTCCGATTCCGGAGACGTCTTGTGATATCGCGCTGGAAATTGCTCGTATTATCAACAAGCCTTACCGCCAGGGCTTTGTGAAGAACCGCTACGTCGGCCGTACCTTTATCATGCCGGGCCAGCAGACTCGCATCAAATCCGTGCGTCGTAAGCTGAATGCCAACCGGGCGGAATTCCGCGGCAAGAATGTACTGCTGGTGGATGACTCCATCGTGCGCGGCACCACCTCTCAACAGATTGTGGAAATGGCGCGTGAAGCGGGCGCCCGTCGGGTTTATCTGGCCTCCGCGGCACCGGAAATTCGTTTCCCGAATGTGTACGGGATTGACATGCCAAGCGTTAATGAACTGATCGCTCACGGCCGTGAAGTGGAAGAAATCCGTCAGATTATTGGTGCCGATGCGCTGATTTTCCAGGATCTGGACGATTTGATCGACGCCGTGCGTGAAGATAACCCGGAAATTGTTCAGTTTGAATGCTCAGTGTTCAACGGTGTTTATGTCACCAAAGATGTGAATCAGGATTATCTGGACTACCTGGAAGCATTACGTAATGACGATGCCAAAGCGATGCGTAGCCAGAATGAAGTCGAAGATCTGGAACTGCACAACGAAGGTTGAGCATCATCAGCGATAGACCGATAACGACACAGGGAGCGCAAGCTCCCTTTTTTGTCGCTGTTATTCTTGCCAATCTTTGGGGGATGCGGCAAAGTCAGCGCACAAGTTGTTATCACCGCTACAGCGGTGGCCCGTGAGGTGAAAATGAAGCGACTGATTGTCGGTATTTCCGGCGCCAGCGGCGTGATCTATGGAGTGCGGTTGTTGCAGGTGCTACAACCAGTGAGCGGGGTTGAAACGCATCTGGTGATGAGCCCTGCGGCCCGGCAAACGCTATCGCTGGAGACGGAACTGGCCGTGCGCGATGTACAGTCGTTGGCCGATGTGGTGCACGATTCCCGCGATATCGCCGCCAGCATTTCATCCGGGTCGTTCAAAACCGCAGGGATGGCGATTCTTCCCTGTTCTATCAAAACCCTGTCCGGCATTACCCATAGCTATACCGACAGCCTGTTGACTCGTGCAGCAGACGTGGTGCTGAAAGAGCGTCGCCCGCTGGTGCTGTGCGTGCGGGAAACGCCGCTTCATATTGGTCATCTGCGGTTAATGAATGCGGCCGCAGAAATGGGCGCGGTGATCATGCCGCCGGTGCCTGCGTTTTATCACCGCCCACAAACTGTGCAAGATATCATCGATCAGACGGTTAACCGCGTACTCGATCAGTTTGATATTGCATTACCGCAGGATCTGTTTACCCGCTGGCAGGGGGCGTAAGCCTTTCTGGTGGTGGCCCGCGCCACGCTATCACGGCGCTGATTCTCTGAGAGAAACCGTTTTTGCACCATGATTATGCGTTGTGTTTTTGTGGTGCATTGTTGTGCACTAAATTCGTGCATTTAGTGCGTGCCAGCTTCGCCTCACCGCTTATTTCATCGCAGGCTTCAGCATAATTCATTGATTATATTGATGCACTTATCATGATCACGCTGCCTGACTTTATGCAGAATAGCATATTTTTTATGGCATAAAATTTGCTATATTTTTGCAAACAGCACGCAAATTAATTCACACAGCAAACGTATTCATCACCACTATTTCGCGGTCAAATTCACGAATCACTTAGACATACACAATCATAAAATAGGGTAACGCAATGAAAAAAATGTTGAAGCTTTTGCCCCTCGCACTGGTATTGGCTGCAGGCAGCGCATTCGCCGAGGTTCCTAAAAATATCAAGATTGGTACTGACCCGACCTACGCACCGTTTGAATCCAAGGATGCCAGTGGTCAACTGGTGGGGTTTGATATCGACCTGGCAAAAGAACTGTGCAAACGCATTCAGGCAAATTGCACCTTTGTCGAGAGTGATTTCGACGCGCTGATCCCGTCTCTGAAAGCGAAAAAGATCGATGCCATCATTTCTTCCCTGTCGATCACTGAAAAGCGTCAGCAGGAGATTGCGTTTACCGACAAACTTTACGCCGCCAATGCACGTTTGATTGCGAAGAAAGGCTCGCCGATTCAGCCGACGCTGGAGGCATTGAAAGGGAAACGCGTCGGCGTGTTGCAGGCTTCTACGCAAGAAGCTTACGCCAACCAGTACTGGCAACCGAAGGGCGTGGATGTGGTGGCCTACCAGAATCAGGATCTGATCTATGCCGATCTGACCTCTGGCCGTATCGATACCGCGTTTCAGGATGAAGTGGCAGGCAGTGAGGGTTTCCTGAAACAGGCTGCGGGTAAAGACTATGTGTTTGCCGGCCCGGCGGTGAAAGACGACAAATTGTTCGGCGTCGGCACCGGTATGGGATTGCGCAAGAACGAAACCGAGTTGAAAGCCGCTCTGGATAAAGCGTTTGCCGCCATGCGTCAGGATGGCACTTACGACAAGCTGGCGAAGAAGTACTTTGACTTCAACGTATACGGTGATTAAGCCTTCCTGATTAACCACCGCTTGTTTTGTGCAGGCGGTGGTGTCTCTTTTTTGAGCGGATTGATGTAATGCTTTATAGCTATTCCGAATTAATCATGGATGGCGCACGCATGACGCTGCAACTGGCGGTGTGTTCGCTGGTGCTGTCACTGCTGATTGGCCTGGTGGGTGCGGCGGCCAAGCTGTCGTCCAGCCGAGTGCTATCCGGTTGTTTTTCTGGCTATACCACCCTGATTCGCGGCGTACCGGATCTGGTCCTGATGCTGCTGATTTTCTATGGTTTACAGATGGCGCTTAACAGCGTCACCGAAGCGCTAGGCATGGATCAAATCGATATCGATCCGCTGGCGGCCGGGATTATTACGCTGGGATTCATCTACGGCGCGTACTTCACCGAAACATTCCGCGGCGCTTATCTGGCGGTGCCTCGAGGTCAGATTGAAGCGGCGGTGGCGTTTGGCTTTTCGCCGATGAAAGTGTTTCGCCGCATCATGTTCCCGTCGATGATGCGCTTTGCCTTGCCGGGGATTGGCAACAACTGGCAGGTGATCCTCAAGTCGACCGCGCTGGTGTCGCTGCTGGGGCTGAGCGATGTGATCAAAGTAACGCAATTGGCCGGAAAGGGAACGCATCATCCGTTCTTTTTCGCGATTGTCGCCGGTGTGCTGTATCTGATTTTTACCACCTTGTCCAACGGGGTGCTGTGGTGGCTGGAAAAACGCTACTCACAGGGAGTCCGGAAAGTAAATTATGAGTGAGATTCTGCAACAATACTGGCAAGCCTTGCTATGGAGTGACGGCTACCGTCTTACCGGGCTGGCGATGACGCTGTGGCTGCTGATTGTATCGGTGACCCTCGGCGGGTTGATGGCGATTCCGCTGGCGATAGCCCGCGTCTCGCCTCGCCGTCGCTACCGGTTGCCGGTCTGGGCTTTTACCTATGTGTTCCGCGGCACGCCGCTCTACGTACAACTGCTGGTGTTTTACTCTGGCGTATACAGCCTGGAAATCGTGCGCGGCACCGACTTGTTGAACGCGTTTTTTCGCAGCGGCCTGAATTGCGCCGTTCTGGCGCTGGCGCTGAATACTTGTGCCTATACCACGGAAATTTTCGCCGGTGCCATTCGTTCTGTGCCGCACGGTGAAATCGAAGCGGCGCGGGCCTACGGGTTTTCACGTTTCAAACAATATCGCAGCATCATTTTGCCGGGGGCATTGCGCATTGCGCTACCGGCCTACAGCAACGAAGTCATCCTGATGCTGCATTCCACCTCGCTGGCATTTACCGTCACGGTGCCGGACTTGCTGAAAGTGGCGCGTGATATCAACGCAGCCACCTATAAACCGTTTTATGCCTTTGGCATCGCCGGCGTGATGTACCTGGCGATATCATTTGTATTGATCTCGTTGTTCAGGAAGGCGGAACGCCGCTGGTTACGGCATCTTCACACCCGTTCATCCCATTAATAAATAGTGCAGGAACAGACAAAGCATGCAGAATAACAAGCTGATGGTGACGGAATTACGTAAGCGTTATGGTCAGCATGAGGTGCTGAAAGGCATTTCATTACAGGCTAAAGCCGGGGACGTTATTTCGATTATCGGGTCATCGGGATCGGGTAAAAGCACCTTATTACGGTGTATTAACTTTCTGGAAAAACCTTGTGAAGGGTCTATCCATGTGAATGGACAGGAAATTCACATGGTGCGGGACAAAGATGGTCAGCTGAAGGTGTTCGACAAAAAGCAGCTACAGCTGCTGCGTACCCGGCTGACCATGGTATTCCAGCATTTCAATTTGTGGAGCTTCATGACGGCGCTGGAGAACGTGATGGAAGCGCCGGTGCAGGTGCTGGGATTGAGCAAGGCGGAAGCCCGCAAGCGCGCGGAGTTCTACCTGAATAAAGTGGGTATTACCGGTGCGTCACAGGAGAAATACCCGGCCGATTTGTCCGGCGGCCAACAGCAGCGAGTGTCTATCGCCCGTGCGCTGGCGATGGAGCCGGATGTGTTGCTGTTTGACGAGCCGACGTCGGCGCTGGATCCGGAACTGGTGGGCGAAGTCTTGCGCATCATGCAGCAACTGGCGGAAGAGGGTAAAACCATGGTGGTGGTGACCCACGAAATGGAGTTCGCCCGGCATGTATCCAGCCATGTGATCTTTCTGCATCAAGGGCTGGTGGAAGAAGAAGGGCCGCCGGAGGCGGTATTCGGCAACCCGCAAAGCCCTCGTTTGCAGCAGTTCCTGTCTGGTGCGCTGAAGTAACGTTTCGTATCTTCGTGCTGTCCCCGCGCCGATTGACTCTGATCAACCGGCGCGGGGATGCAGCAAATCTTTCAGCGCCTCTTCCAGCTCAAAGAAGCGAAAACCAAATCCGGCTTGCTCCAGTTGCTGCGGAATGGCCCGTTGCCCGCCCAGCAGTAACGTTGCGGCTTCGCCCATTAATAGCCGGAGAGCCCAACCGGGAGTACGAACAAAACCGGGGCGATCCAACATGTTCGCCAGCATGGCGGAGAATTTCTCGTTACGCACCGGGTAGGGCGACACCATGTTGAAGGGGCCTCTCAGCATGGGGGTGTCCAACAGATATAAAATAGCGTTGGTCATATCATCAATATGAATCCACGGCAGGTATTGCCTGCCGGAGCCGATTGGTCCACCCATCCCCAGCCGGAAAATCGGCAGCATTTTGGCCAGCGCACCGCCTTCTGCCGACAGAACCACCCCGGTACGCATCAGGCAAACACGGGTATGATCGCTTTCCGCCTCCAGCGCCAGCGCCTCCCAACGGGCGCAAAGTTCATGGGTAAAGTCATCGTGAGGCGGTTCATCTTCGGTTACCAGCGCTTGCCCCTGATCGCCGTAATAGCCAACCGCCGAACCGGACAAAAATACCGAAGGAGGCGTTTGGCTGCGGCGAATCAACTGCGCGAGCTGGCGGGTGATATCCCAACGGCTTTGGCACAGCCGTGCTTTTTGCGCTTTGGTCCAGCGTTTGTCGGCAATCGGTTCGCCAGCCAGATTGATAACGCCGTCGAAGCCATCCAGCGAGGTGTGTTCTTCCAGTCCGTGCCAGTAATTGACCTGGTCGCCCCACAGCCGTCGCGCGCGCTCCACAGAGCGGGTCACCACCGTGACCTGGTGCGACAGGGACAACAAGCGCGTAATCAGATGACGTCCAATAAGGCCGGTTCCCCCGGTGATCAGTAGCTTCATAAGCTGGCCTCGCTTTGTATATCAGGTTATTTCCTTTAGCCGGGCAATGGTGCCGTATCCGCTGAAGTCGCGTTTCTCCATTGGTTTTAGCATAGATGATCCATCCGTACCTGCCGGTGATGTTGACCACATCTCAGGGAATTTTTATCAGCGGAACAAGCACTTTTCAGGACAGAACAGCATATTTGGTGGCAACAAAGCGTTTGATGATTGCCGAATAGGACGAAAAAGCCACGCCCGGCAAATCGGGCATGGCGGCAAGCCTGATCAGGCTTTAGCGGCGAGCTGGTAGGCGCGCTGCGTAGCTGGGCGCTCGCGAATACGTTCAAACCAACTTTTCACTGCCGGGAAGGCGTCAAGGTCGATATGCTGGCGTTCGTGAGACACCACCCAGGGATAGGTAGCGATATCGGCGATGCTGTACGCATTGCCGGCCAGCCAGGCATGGTCATGCAGTTGTTTATCCAGCACTCCATACAGCCGCTCCGTTTCCTTTTGGTAGCGTTCGATGGCGTAAGGCACCGGCTGAGGCGCAAAGTGGTTGAAATGGTGGTTTTGTCCCAGCATCGGCCCGAAACCGGCTACCTGCCAGAACAGCCATTGCAGAGTGGCGGCACGCTCCCGCACATCGGAGCTCAATAGCTTGCCGCTTTTCTCGGCCAGATAGAGCAAAATAGCACCGGATTCGAACAGGCTGATCGGTGCGCCCAGGTCGGCAGGTTGCTGATCGACGATGGCAGGAATCTTGTTATTGGGGGAAATGGCCAGAAACGCCGGTTTAAACTGATCGCCGGCGCTGATATCCACCTTGTGTAATTGATAGGGTAACTGTGCTTCTTCCAGGAACAGGGTGATTTTGTGACCGTTAGGGGTAGGGGCGTAATACACATCAATCATGAACCATCTCTCCATTGGGGAAAGCCGTCAGCCCTAGGCTAGGGCTCTGAAAAACAGTTGGCAGGCGAAAGCCTAGCACTTTCCCGGATAAAACATAAATAACCGTTATGGCTATTCTTTACCTTTCATACAGATAACTGCGCCATGGGGAATCCGGTCGGAAACACGATAGACCGATAATTTTAACCTGTGGTGACATCGGTTTTTGGTACTATAGCGAGACTGAATATGTTCACGCATCGGGATAGAACCATGAAACTGATGTTTGCGTCTGACCTGCATGGCTCACTGTCGGCCACCGAAACCTTGCTGGCCCGTTTTGAACAGAGCGGCGCCGACTGGCTGATTCTGCTGGGCGATTTTCTTAATCATGGCCCTCGTAATCCGTTGCCGGATCGCTACCAACCGGCAGATGTCGCGATTTTACTGAACCGCTACGCTTCACAGATTATGGCGGTTCGGGGGAATTGCGACAGCGAGGTTGACCAGATGCTGTTACAGTTTCCGATCACCGCGCCCTGGCAACAAGTGCTGTTGCCTGACAACCGCTTATTTTTGACCCACGGACATCTCTATCACCCGGAAAAACGCCCGCCGCTGCATGCCGGCGATGTACTGGTGTTTGGCCACACGCACCTTCCAGTGGCCGAGCGGCGTGATGACATTTTCTGCTTCAATCCCGGCTCCGTCAGTCTGCCTAAAGGCGGTTATCCCGCCAGTTACGGTTTGCTGGAGTCTGGGGTGTTGCGGGTTGTGTCATTAGGGAGTGGAGAGGCTATTGCGCAGGTTACGATTAGCCACTAAGTTAGACGCTACTCTCGTATTACATCGATAATTCCAAAATTTCTAAAAACTGAAGCGCATGACCGCGCCACGACGAAAGGGTTTCAGAGGATGGTGGAACAAACACAGACGGCAGGCACGGAGTGGGTCGACATCGTTGATGAAAACAACGAGGTTATTGCCCAGTCGAGTCGCCAACAGATGCGTGCTCAGCACCTGAGGCACCGTGCTACCTACATTGTTGTACATGATGGCATGGGCAAGATTCTGGTTCAGCGCCGTACCGAAACCAAAGATTTTTACCCCGGCTGGCTGGATGCGACCGCCGGCGGCGTAGTGCAAAGCGGTGAAAATTTGCTGGAATCGGCGCGCCGTGAAGCGGAAGAGGAACTGGGCATTGCGGGCGTGCCGTTTGCCGAGCACGGCCTGTTTTACTATGAAAGCGATGACTGCCGGGTGTGGGGCGCGTTGTTCAGCTGTGTCATGCATGGCCCGTTTGCCTTGCAGGCCGAAGAAATTGACGAGGTCAGTTGGCTGACGCCGGAAGAGATTACCGCGCGCTGCGATGAGTTCACCCCGGATTCGCTCAAAGCGTTGTCGCTTTGGCTAAGCCGCAACAGCGGCAGCAACAATGATTACATCAAGCCGACACGTGTGACGTCACGGGCTCAAAGCGAGGAGCCGAGCGGAACACAAGACCATGATGCCGTAGAAGAAGAGCATTAATTGCCGTTACGGTGAGAATGGGCCGCATAAAAAACGCCAGCGGATGCTGGCGTTTGTGTTTCTGTCGTTGCGGCGTATCAGTCGATGCGCTGCTACATCCTCATCAGGCAATCTGGGTGGCCTGAATGGCGGTCAGCGCTACGGTGTAGACGATGTCGTCTACCAGCGCGCCGCGGGACAGGTCGTTAACCGGCTTACGCATGCCTTGCAGCATCGGCCCGATGGAGATCAGGTCAGCAGAACGCTGTACCGCTTTATAGGTGGTGTTACCGGTGTTGAGGTCCGGGAATACGAACACGGTGGCTTTACCTGCAACCGGCGAGTTCGGTGCTTTGGACTGCGCAACGTCGGCCATGATGGCGGCGTCGTACTGCAACGGACCATCGATCACCAGATCCGGACGTTTTTCCTGCGCCAGACGGGTTGCTTCGCGGACTTTATCCACATCGCTGCCCGCACCGGAGTTACCGGTGGAGTAGGAGATCATCGCCACGCGCGGTTCGATGCCGAAAGCGGCGGCCGAGTCGGCAGACTGAATAGCGATTTCCGCCAGTTGTTCGGCAGTCGGATCCGGGTTGATGGCGCAGTCGCCATACACCAGTACCTGCTCAGGCAGCAGCATGAAGAACACGGAGGAGACCAGTGAACTGCCCGGTGCGGTTTTGATCAACTGCAACGGCGGACGGATGGTGTTAGCCGTAGTGTGAACGGCGCCGGAGACCAGACCGTCAACTTCGCCTTGTTCCAGCATCAGGGTGCCCAGTACGACGTTGTCTTCCAGTTGTTCGCGGGCGACCACTTCGGTCATGCCTTTGCTCTTACGCAGTTCGACCAGACGCGGAACATAGCGCTCACGGGCTTCAACCGGATCGATAATCTCAATGCCTTTGCCCAGCTCGACACCTTGTGCAGCGGCTACGCGTTGGATCTCATCCGGATTACCCAGCAGCACGCACTGTGCAATGCCACGTTCGGCGCAGATAGCGGCGGCTTTAACGGTACGCGGTTCGTTACCTTCCGGCAGCACGATACGTTTGCCGGCCTGGCGCGCCAGTTCGGTCAACTGATAACGGAATGCCGGCGGGGACAGACGACGTGAACGCTCGGACGTGGCGGTCAGGGAATCGATCCACTGGGCATCGATGTGGCGAGCCACATATTCCTGCACTTTTTCTACGCGCTCGTGATCGTCCGGCGGCAGTTCCAGGTTGAAGCTTTGCAGGTTCAGCGAAGTCTGCCAGGTGTTGGTGTTGACCATGAATACCGGCAGGCCGGTCTGGAAGGCACGTTCGCACAGTTTGCTGATGGCCGGGTCGATTTCGTAGCCGCCGGTCAGCAGTAGGGCGCCGATTTCAACGCCGTTCATGGCGGCCAGACAAGCGGCAACCAATACGTCCGGACGGTCGGCGGAGGTCACCAACAGTGAGCCCGGGCGGAAATGCTCCAGCATATGCGGAATACTGCGCGCACAGAAAGTCACTGATTTCACACGGCGAGTCTGAATGTCGCCGGCGTTGATCACGCGCGCATTCAGGTGGTTCGCCATGTCGATGGCGCGGGTTGCGATCAGATCAAAGCTCCAGGGTACGCAGCCCAGAACCGGCAGCGGGCTGTTGGCAAACAGCAACTTCGGATCGATATTGGCAACGCTGGCTTTGGTGGAATCATCGAAGATTTCAGACAGGTCGGGGCGGGTACGGCCCTGTTCATCAACCGGTGCATTCAGCTTGTTGATGATAACGCCGGTGATGTTTTTGTTCTTGCTGCCGCCGAAGCTGGAGCGTGCAATGTCGATACGCTCTTTCAACTGTGCCGGAGAATCGTTGCCCAGCGCCAGTACGAAAACGATCTCTGCATTCAGCGTCTTGGCGATTTCATAGTTCAGCGCGTTGGCGAACTGATGTTTACGAGTCGGTACCAGACCTTCGACCAATACGACTTCCGCGTCTTTGGTGCTCTCGTGGTAGCGAGCGATGATTTCTTCCAGCAGTACATCCTGCTGATTGCTGCTCAGCATTGACTCCACGTAGTTCATTGCCAGCGGTTCAGCGGCTGGGATAGCGGAGGTGGCGCGGACGATAGTGGTGGTCTGATCCTGTGCGCTTTCACCAGAGCGTGCTTGAGCGATAGGTTTGAATACGCTCAGGCGCACGCCTTTTTGTTCCATGGAACGAATGACACCCAGGCTGACGCTGGTCAGGCCCACACTGGTGCCGGTAGGAATCAACATGATTGTACGGGACACGGCTTAACCTCTGTTTGCGGTTGCTCGTTGTTCAAAAACGATGCTGCTAAAACAACTCCGTCAGCCTGAGCTGACGGAGTGGGGAGACTATCAGGCGGTCAGGCGCAGTGCGTCCTGAGCGATGACCAATTCTTCGTTGGTCGGAATGACCAATGCCGGACGGGTACCGTCTTTGGCGATGTTGCCGCCTTTGCCGAAACGAGCAGCCAGGTTACGCTCGTGGTCAACCTCAAAGCCCAGCAGGCCCAGCTGTTTCAGCGTCAGTTCACGCACCATCGCCGCGTTTTCACCGATACCGCCGGTGAAAATCACCGCATCCAGACGACCTTCCATCAGCGCGGAATAAGAACCGATGTATTTCGCCAGGCGGTGGCAATATACGTTCATGGCGCGTTTGGCGTCTTCTTTCGTTTCGTAGTTATCTTCTACGTAACGGCAGTCGCTGGTCACTTCAGTCAGGCCCAACAGGCCGGATTCTTTAGTCAGCAGCTTGTTGATGCTGTCTACGCTCATGCCCAGAGAGTCGTGCAGGTGGAAAACCACAGCCGGATCGATATCACCGCTGCGAGTCCCCATCACCAGACCTTCCAGCGGGGTCAGACCCATGGAGGTGTCAACGCATTTGCCGTTACGAATGGCAGTAACGGAACCGCCGTTGCCCAGATGACAGGTGATGACGTTCAGCTCTTCTACCGGCTTGTTCAGAACTTTTGCCGCTTCGCGGGAAACAAAGTAGTGGCTGGTACCGTGAGCGCCATAACGGCGGATGTGGTGTTCTTTGTATAACTTGTACGGCAGTGCGTACAGGTAGGCCTCTTCCGGCATAGTCTGGTGGAACGCGGTGTCGAATACAGCGACGTTCTTGGTTTTCAGGTTCGGGAACTCTTTCAGCGCTTCTTCAATGCCGATCAGGTGAGCCGGGTTATGCAGCGGTGCGAACGGGATCGCGTCTTTAATACCCTGCAGCACGTTGTCGTTGATAACGGCGGATTGGGTGAATTTTTCGCCGCCGTGTACGATACGATGACCAATCGCCACCAACTGAGCGGACAACTCCGGTTTCTGGCTGAGGATGGTGTTAACGATGAAACTCAGTGCTTCACTGTGGGCGGCACCGGCACCCAACTCAGCTTCCTGTTTGCCGCCGTCAATTTTCCATTTGATGCGTGCTTCGGGCAGATTGAAGCACTCGGCCAGACCAGACAGGTATTCGTCTCCGTTTACGGCATCGATGATGGCGAACTTCAGGGAAGAGCTACCACAGTTAAGAACCAGTACTAACTTACTCGACATGGAAGTACCTACTTGTTATACATGGTTAAAAAAATGTCATATAACGACTAGCGTAGCGCAGAAGGCGGTTGACATTTATGATTAACATCATGGCCGGGTGAATTTTCCAGACATGACAACGGAAAATACCGATGTGACGAACGATCGGCAGCGTATAAACGCTCCTGCGAGGTGACATCGGCGCAGCAAAAAACGGCGACAGCAGACTCGCACTGCTGCGCGCTGAATCAACACTGACCGGATTCGCCAGCCGACACTGTAAACGCTGCCTGAAACAGCATATGCCTCACAGCGAGTACAAAACAGCGTCAAACGGCTTTTATCGCGGCCAAAAGGCTAATTAGGATACCGACAGCAATCATTAAACACAAAATATATTTTAAGCTTGTCAATTGCAGTTGGTAGTTTGTACAAAATTTTTATTTTTTATATGTGAAGTTGAGGTTGAGCATGTCGACGACCCCCTCCGATAAGACCGGATGGCTGCAACTGTTCCGTTTTGGCCAGCACTATATGAAGACCTGGCCCGCGGATAAGCGGCTGGCACCCGTGTTTCCTGAAAACCGCGTGGTGCGCGCCACCCGCTTTGCCGTTCGTATCATGCCGCCTGTAGCCGTCTTTACCCTGACGTGGCAAATCGCACTGGGCGGGCAGTTGGGGCCCAGTGTAGCGACGGCGCTGTTTGCCCTTGGTTTACCGATGCAGGGGCTCTGGTGGCTGGGGCGTCGTTCAGTTACGCCTTTGCCGCCTTCATTACTGCATTGGTTTCATGAAATTCGTAATAAGCTGCTGGAGTCAGGAATGGCGCTGACGCCGGTGGAAGGGAAACCGACCTACCAGATGTTGGCGGATGTGCTGAATCGAGCTTTCAAGCAACTCGACAAGACCTTCCTGGACTCTCTTTGATGTAAACCCGGTTTTTAGCCAAAGAGGCTGAGTTTTTTTCCATTGGATGCTGTTTTAAATCAAGAAACGAACGTCGGCCACTGTGCGATTCTGCTGTCAATATCCCTTTCGTCGGAATCAGATTCAGGAGTGCACCATGGAAATGACCAATGCTCAAAGACTTATCCTGTCTAATCAATACAAAATGATGTCGATGCTGGATCCCGATAATGCTGAGCGTTACCGCCGTCTGCAAACCATCATTGAACGAGGTTACGGGCTGCAAATGCGCGAGTTGGATCGCGATTTCGGCGATTTAAGTGAAGAAGTGTGTCGTACCCTCATCAATGTGATGGAAATGCATCATGCGTTGCAGGTTTCCTGGGCGAATCTGAAAGATAAGCCGGATATGGACGAGCGCCGCCTGGCGTTTCTGGGTTTCGATGCGGCGACTGAAGCGCGCTATCTTGGCTATGTGCGCTTTATGGTGCATGTGGAAGGGCGTTATCCTCACTTTGACTCCGGCACGCACGGCTTTAACTCACAGACCAAAATGTGGGATAAATATGTCCGCATGCTGGCGATTTGGCAATCTTGCCCGCGCCAGTATCATCTGAGTGCGGTGGAGATTGCACAAATCATCAATGCCTGAGACGTTCAGGGGCGGATTACGTAAAAAACAAGGGGCTGTCTGTGGAGTGTAAAGGTTTTCTGTTTGATCTTGACGGTACGTTGGTGGATTCGTTGCCGGCGGTGGAGCGGGCCTGGAGCAATTGGGCAAAAGATCATGATATCGCACCACAGACAGTCCTGGACTTTATTCATGGCAAACAGGCGATAACGTCGCTGCGCCATTTTCTGGCCGGCGCCAGTGAAGAGACGATTCAGCGCGAGTTTGTCGAGCTTGAGCAGGTGGAGGCGACGGATACGACGGGTATTGAGGCAATGCCGGGCGCGCAAGCGCTGCTGGCCAGGCTTGATGAGCTGGATATCCCGTGGGCGATAGTGACGTCGGGAACGGTGCCGATTGCACATGCGCGTCATCGTGCGGCGGGGTTGCCCGCGCCGCACGAGTTTATTACGGCGGAGCAGGTTGCGCGCGGTAAACCGAATCCGGATGCCTATCTGTTGGGAGCGCAACGGCTGGGCCTTTCCCCTGAGGAATGCGTCGTGGTGGAAGATGCGCCTGCCGGCGTGCTGTCAGGCCTGGCGGCCGGATGCAAAGTGATTGCGGTGAACGCTCCCGCCGATACGCCGCATCTGAATGAGGTGGCTGCCGTATTACATTCCCTTGATAAATTGCATGTTTCATGTACAGCCGATGGTTGGGTAACTCTCACCCTGAATTGATGCTTAAATCCCGCTAAACATGATCAAGACCCTGCTTTGTCAGGGTTTTTTTATGGCATGCTGGTTTTGAGCGGTTATCTGGCTGCATTGTTTTTTACCGGTTCGCCGCCTGATGAATAAGTACCGTTAACGTCAGGAGGGGGCATGCTGAGCAGTTCGCTGGTCTGGGTCGTCATTTTGCTATCGATTGCCATTGTGCTGTTTGCCACCGGCAAACTTCGTATGGATGTGATTGCACTGTTGGTGATCGTAGCGTTTGTATTGAGTGGTACGCTAACTCTGCAGGAGGCGCTAATCGGATTCAGCGATCCAAACGTATTCCTGATCGCGGCGTTGTTTGTGATCGGCGAAGGGTTGGTGAGAACCGGGGTTGCCTATCAGGTTGGCGACTGGCTGATACGTGTGGCCGGCCAGAGTGAAACCCGTATGCTGATTCTGCTAATGTTGACGGTGGCGCTACTGGGCGCCTTCATGAGTTCTACCGGTATCGTCGCCATTTTTATTCCCGTGGTACTGAATGTGGCGGCGCGGATGAAAACCACTCCCGCCCGATTGATGATGCCGCTGGCGTTCGCCGGGTTGATTAGCGGCATGATGACGCTGGTCGCGACCCCGCCCAATATGGTGGTCAGTAGTGAACTGATGCGTATCGGAATGGCCGGGTTCAGCTTTTTCAGCGTCACGCCGATCGGCATGGTGGTGTTACTGACCGGTATTGTTTATATGCTGGTGGCGCGTTTCTGGCTGACCGTAACTGACAGCGATGGTGTGAAAGAGGGCTGGAAACGTAAAACGTTCCGTGATCTGATTCGGGAATATCGCCTGACCGGGCGGGCGCGTCGGCTGGCGATCCGAACCGGATCGCCGTTAATCGGCCAACGGCTGGACGATTTGCAATTACGCCAGCGCTATGGCGCGAATGTGGTGGGGATTGAGCGTTGGCAAAAATTCCGGCGCATTATGGTGAGTGTGAGCGGTAATAGTGAATTGCGGCTGAATGATGTGCTGCTGATCGATATGTCGGCATCGGATGTGGATCTGCGTGAATTTTGCGCCACCCAGCGCCTGGAGCCGATGGTGTTGCGCGGTGAATATTTCTCTGAACAGGCGCGCGATGTCGGCATGGCGGAGGTGTCGCTGATTCCTGATTCCGGACTGCTGGGCAAAACGTTGCAGGAAGCGTCGTTTCGCAGTCGCTACGGGTTGACTGTGGTCGGCATTCGCCGGGACGGTGAAGCGCTGGAAGGAACATTGGCTGATGAAGCGTTAAAGTTGGGCGATATCCTGCTGGTTATCGGTGACTGGAAGAATATCCGCCTGCTGCATCAGCACAAACGCCACTTTATTGTGCTCAATCTGCCGGCGGAAGTCGATGAAGTCGCACCTGCCAGTAATCAGGCCCCACATGCGTTATTTTGTCTGGCGCTGATGGTGGCGATGATGCTCACCGATGAGATTCCGAATGCTATTGCGGCCTTGATTGCATGTCTGTTGATGGGGCAATTTCGCTGTATTGATATGGACAGCGCTTACCGTGCGGTGCACTGGCCGAGCCTGATTCTTATTGTCGGGATGATGCCGTTTGCGCTGGCGCTACAACAAACCGGCGGCGTAGCACTGGTGGTCAAAGGGTTAATGGAGATTGGCGGTGATGCGGGGCCGCATGTCATGCTGGTGTGCCTGTTTCTGTTGTGCGCACTGACGGGGTTATTTATATCCAATACGGCGACGGCAGTATTGATGGCGCCGATTGCCGTCGCCGCCGCGGAACAGATGCAGGTTTCACCGTATCCTTTTGCGATGATCATCGCGATTGCCGCCTCGGCGGCGTTTATGACGCCCGTTTCCTCGCCGGTCAATACATTGGTACTGGCGCCCGGTGGGTATCGCTTTAGTGATTTTGTTCGGGTTGGTGTACCTTTTACGCTGCTGGTGATGGTTGTGAGTGTGGTGATGGTGCCATGGTTATATCCATTCTGAACGCAAGAAACCGAACAGCCTGAGGTATGATTCAGGTTGTCCGGTTTTGTTTTCGGCGGCGGTCAAAGAGGCGATTCTTGACTGATCTCATCCAGCGACAGGCTAAAACTCGGAATAAACACCGTCATAAAATAATCCATTTCCGGGCTCTGGCGTTGTTGCAGCGTCTTTTCCAGTCGGGTTTTAGCCAGCAGAAACTCGTTATTGCCCGCCGACAACTCTTCCAGACATTTCAGGTAAGCACAAAGCGCATCCGCCTGTTTAACAATGGCATGTTCCTCTTCACTGATGTGGGATTCATCCAGCAACGGGCTGAAGTCCTGCTGTAGTTCAGCAGGTAGCATGGTAATCAGGTTGTGGCGGGCGATTTTTTCAATTTTTTTATATTCGTGGGCGATTTGCGCATTGTAATACTTGATGGGAGTCGGCATATCGCCGGTGAGGACTTCGCTGGCATCATGGTACATCGCCAGTAAAGCGATGCGGCCGACATTGATATTGCCATTGAATTTGCGATTTTTGATTACCGCAAGCGCATGTGCGACGAATGCTACCTGCAGGCTGTGCTCGGAGACATTCTCTGTTCGGACATTGCGCATCAGCGGCCAGCGACTAATCAGTTTCAGGCGGGATAAATGGGCGAAGAAGTGACTTTGAACCATAAACATCTCTCAGCGTACGGCATGAAGGTTCATTGTGGCGGCTCCGGCATCAAGAAGCAAATCAGGCCGGATACAGCACAGGAAAATAGCAATACGCCGCTTGAGAAGAGGCGTCCGGTGCCGATTGACACCGGACGTTGTTCATTTACTGGTGATAACCTTCCAGAAAACGGCCGAACTTGTTGATGGCCATTTCCAGTTCGTCAACCCGCGGCAAGGTCACGATACGTAGATGGTCCGGCTCCGGCCAGTTGAATGCGGTGCCTTGTACCAACAGCACTTTTTCCTGCAACAACAGGTCTAGCACCAGTTTTTGGTCGTCATGAATATTGAATCGCTTAGCATCAATACGAGGAAACATGTACAGCGCGCCACTCGGTTTGACGCAAGAGACGCCTGGAATCTGATTGATCAGTTCCCAGGCCCGATTGCGCTGTTCATACAGACGACCACCCGGATGAATGAACTCGCTAATGCTTTGGTAACCGCCCAGAGCCGTCTGTATGGCATGTTGCATCGGTACGTTGGCACACAAACGCATCGACGCCAGCATTTCCAGCCCTTCAATGTAACCGCGGGCGTGTTTTTTCGGCCCGTTCAACACCATCCATCCCTGACGGAACCCGGCTACGCGGTAGGTTTTGGACAGGCCGTTAAATGTGACGGTCAGCAAATCCGGAGCCAGTGCGGCAATGGAATGATGCTGTGCATCGTCATAAAGAATCTTGTCGTAAATCTCGTCGGCAAAAATAATTAAGCTATGCTGACGGGCAATTTCAACCACTTCCAGCAACAGTTCTTTGCTGTATACCGCCCCGGTAGGATTGTTCGGGTTGATAATGACGATCCCGCGGGTTCGAGGGGTGATTTTGCTGCGGATGTCGTCTAAATCCGGGAACCAACCTGATTCTTCATCACAACGGTAGTGCACGGCATGTCCGTTGGAAAGCGAAACGGCGGCAGTCCACAAGGGGTAGTCCGGTGCGGGCACCAGCATTTCGTCGCCAGTATTGAGCAACGCCTGCATTGATTGAACAATCAGCTCGGATACACCGTTACCGATGTAAACGTCTTCCAGCGTGATGTCGCGCATATCGCGGGCTTGGTAGTGCTGTACGATGGCTTTACGGGCGGAATAGAGCCCTTTAGAGTCGCAGTAGCCTTGTGCCGTCGGCAAGTTGCGGATCACATCCACCAGGATCTCATCCGGCGCTTCAAACCCAAAAGGTGCCGGGTTGCCGATGTTCAGCTTGAGTACTTTATTGCCTTCTTCTTCCAGTCGTTTTGCTTCTTTTAGTACTGGTCCGCGAATATCGTAACAAACGTTTTCCAGTTTTTTCGATTTTTCTATTGGTAACATGTAACAAACCTTTTACAGGATCCTGTTCCTGATGAGTAATCGCCTAACCCGACTAATGTACTCTTCCCGCCGTGTGTTTTGAAGAATCATTACAATGGCTGTGACGTTGCTTCCTGGATAATGGTTACCAGCGAAACAGCGATAAATGGCACGTATTGTTAACGGAATGTTCTGGAAATGTGCGTCGATTTTTGTTTTTCGTCTTATCTTAACTGGATGCTGGGGTCATAAAAAAAGTCATCTGATATCGGTCAATTATTCGGCCTGACTCGCATAATGAGGCATTAATCATCTTCACGTTGCGGCTGAAGGAATAATCTCAGATGCAATTGGCGTATTTTTTATACCTGATTTAAACGCTGAAACCGGTATCATAAAATGATAGCGCGTGTTGAGGTTATAAAAACCATTTTCTAAATACGGTAATGTTTGAAACAAGCTGATGTTTCTCACATCGAAAATCGCCGGACACTCTTTTGTCGATGATAAAATAAAAGAGAGAGGCAACTCGCTGATAATAAAAAGTGGAGTTATTTAATCGAATAGCGTAAATGGCCGGAAGGGAATAAACGAAACCAGTATATCTTATTGCCGATAAGATAAATTTTTTACTGCGGGGGCCTTCTACGTGTAACTTCATAAACGTTTATGTTACATGCGGTGTCTTTGCATTATTTTTGTTTTTTTACAAAAAATAACAATATTTACATAAAAAATGGGTCGTCAGTTAATAGTAACTCGCTGTATTAAAGGTGTTTGTGCGTGGCGAAGGCCGATTTTTTACCAGTGTGTCCCACATGAGATAATTCTGTCGGATAGGTTGGATTCATCAAGTCAATTGATGATTTTTGTTACTTTATTAAAACAAGGTTTCAATTTTAATAATGTATGTTGAGGCTGTGCCGATGTTTTGCATGTAATGTCTTTTTCAAGCAAACGGAGAATCAATGATGCACAAAGTATGCGTCAAAAGTGAAAAGTAAGAGATGTCGTATATTTCTATGAAGACGTTTTTAAAGTAAAAACAATCAAAATCTTATATCTCAGGGTTGTAAATTGTGGCTAAGTGAGACGGCTGGTGTTTTTTGAGTTTTTATTTTATTATCTAAAATAAATAAAAAGGTTGTTTTTGAGAGTTTGATTACGTAATAAGATGCTTGAATAAGGAGGTTGGGGGGAGAGAGACGATTCGAAGAAAGGAATATTCATAACCTTTTGTCGAAACCGTTCGTCTGCGATACTGTCCGTCTTTTATTGTGCATCCGGTCCTTGCCGGGGCATCGACATCAACACCAGGTATGTTTGTTAAAAATTAAAATAGATAAGTGAAGAGCCGTATGACAAATACAAGTCGCCCTGTCCTCAACCTTGACCTTGATCTGTTGAGAACGTTCGTCGCTGTTGCAGATTTGAATACGTTTGCGGCAGCCGCTGTTGCTGTGTGTCGAACACAGTCGGCAGTAAGCCAGCAGATGCAGCGTCTGGAACAGCTGATCGGTAAGGAGCTGTTTGCCCGTCATGGGCGAAATAAGCTGCTAACCGAGCATGGCATCCAGTTTCTTGGGTATGCCAGAAAAATTCTGCAGTTCAATGATGAGGCTTGCGCCTCACTGATGTATAGCGATATCCAGGGAACACTGACCATCGGCGCATCGGATGACACGGCGGATACCATTCTGCCTTTCATCCTGCAGCGTGTGACTACGGTGTTTCCAAAGCTGTCGATTGCGGTCAGTATTAAACGCAGCGCAGAAATGGCGGATATGCTGCAACAGGGGAAAATTGATCTGGTCATTACCACGTCCAATGCCGAGGATTTACCCCATGTGTTGCTGCGTACATCACCGACGTTGTGGTATTGCGCGGCCGATTATCAGTATCAACCGGGTGAAACCGTTTCGTTGGTTGTACTGGATGAACCGAGTCCGTTCCGCACGCTGGCGCTTGATCAACTGACGGCTGCCGGTATTCCATGGAAGATTTCTTATGTCGCCTCTACCCTGTCCGCCGTGCGTGCAGCAGTAAAAGCCGGTCTGGGGATTACGGTACGCTCGGTAGAGATGATGAGCCCGGAACTGCGTGTACTGGGTGAAGAGGAAGGATTGCCGAAACTACCTGATACTCGTTACTACCTGTGCAAGAACCCAGATCATGATAACGATCTGACTAATGCCATTTTCAGTGCTATCGAGTCTGGCACGCGTTCTCATCTGCTGCCGGTTAGCTCGGCGGCGGAAAACGAGATGCGGAATCCCCCCACCGAATAATTCATTAACAGATATTATCTGACTCTTGGCGTAGCAGGGCGATGAGCCACGCTACGCTTTGTTTATTCATCTCTCGCTTTTGACTACGGTTGTGTTGAACATCGTAGCCTATCCTCGTCGTCCTCTGGCTACCCACTATTGTTTACCTCATCAGATGTGTTCCCTTATTATTAAAACTGCATTTCTTTTTTTTAAATCTATGTTGATTGAATGAAAAGGTTAATGGATGAACAATCAACATGGTTTTTTTACTAACATAAATGAAAAAAGTGTGCCCTGGATCAAAAAATACCCCTATTAACACTATGGGGGAACAGGAATTCTTGCCGAAAATGATATAGTCACCCGGCCTATAAGGGCTTTCTGCAGGAGGAATCGTTAACGTAGGGCGATTAACTGACTCGATTTAGTTACCGCATTACACACAAAATGTTAACGAAACCACGTGCATGTAAAGTAATGTGCTGTTATTTTTAGTGGCGTTGAAAATAAGGTTACATAACAGGGAATCAGACCGCATTAAAGCGCTTCTTAACCTTATAAGTTGTGGCGTTTTTGTGGCGAAAAATCCTTCCTTTTAATCGATGTGGCGACAAACTGCCGAGCAAAGAGCAGGTGTCCGGTCACTTTTGATGAGTAAGCAAGAGTATGTCAACAACTACTGAAGTCCTCGCCCATCACTGGGCTTTTGCGCTATTCGTTATCGTTGCTGTAGGTCTCTGCGGCTTTATGTTGCTCGGCGGTTTCCTGTTAGGAGGAAGAGCCCGGGCGCGACACAAAAACATTCCTTATGAATCAGGTATCGATTCCGTCGGCTCCGCACGGTTGCGTCTCTCCGCCAAGTTTTACCTGGTTGCTATGTTTTTCGTTATTTTCGACGTTGAAGCCCTCTACCTTTATGCCTGGTCTGTTTCTATCCGGGAGAGTGGGTGGATAGGCTTCGTCGAGGCTACAATTTTCATTTTGGTGCTGTTGGCTGGTTTGGTCTATCTGGTGCGTATCGGCGCGTTGGACTGGACGCCTGTGCGTTCCAAAAGACAAGTCGTGAAATCCAATGTCGTGACTCAGACCACCAACACTCATCAGCAGTAATAGCGAGGCAATTAGAAGATGGATTATACGCTCACCCGCATTGACCCGGACGGTGAGAACGACCGTTACCCCCTCCAGAAGCAAGAGATTGTCGGCGATCCGCTTGAACAGCATGTCAATCGCAGCGTTTTCATGGGCAACCTCGAACAGTCGCTGCACAGCATGGTCAACTGGGGGCGCAGCAATTCCCTGTGGCCTTATAACTTCGGTCTTTCCTGCTGTTATGTGGAAATGGCGACGTCATTTACTTCGGTGCACGACGTTGCGCGCTTTGGTTCCGAAGTTATTCGCGCTTCACCGCGTCAGGCGGATTTTATGGTCGTGGCCGGTACGCCGTTCTTAAAAATGGCGCCGGTCATTCAGCGTTTATATGACCAGATGCTGGCACCTAAATGGGTTATTTCCATGGGGGCCTGTGCGAATTCCGGCGGTATGTACGATATTTATTCCGTAGTGCAGGGGGTGGATAAATTCCTGCCGGTTGATGTTTACATCCCGGGATGTCCGCCGCGTCCGGAAGCCTACATGCAGGCGTTGTTGCTGCTGAAAGAGTCTATTGGTAAGGAACGCCGCCCTCTGTCATGGGTGGTAGGCGATCAGGGGGTTTACCGCGCCAACATGCAATCCGAGCGTGAACGTAAACGAGGCGAACGCATTGCGGTAACCAATCTACGTTCTCCTGATGAGATTTGACCCCCTGTGAGTGAGGGCTGTAGTGGCTACGTAAGATCACGATAAATTCATATCACGATAAACGTGTGTAGCCATCATCAGTCACAGAAATAGCACATTTACTGTGGTGACATATTTATGACAGATTTAACGACGCACGATGTCGCTCTGCCTGCATGGCAAACCCGCGATCACCTGGATGATCCGGTCGTCGGCGAGCTGTGTAACCGGTTTGGACCAGACGCTTTTACCGTTCAGGCCACTCGCACCGGCTTGCCGGTGGTGTGGGTTAAACGCGAGCAACTGCTGGATGTAGTGGTTTTTCTGAAGAAGCAACCAAAACCCTATGTGATGTTGCTTGACCTGCATGGTGTGGACGAACGTCTGCGTACTCATCGCCAGGGCTTGCCGGACGCCGATTTTACCGTTTTCTATCACCTGATTTCGATTGAGCGCAACCGCGATATCATGTTGAAGGTGGCATTATCGGAAAACGATCTCACTATGCCGACCCTGACCAAACTGTTCCCCAACGCCAACTGGTACGAGCGTGAAGTGTGGGATATGTTTGGCATCACTTTCAAAGGCCACCCGCATCTGACGCGCATCATGATGCCGCAGACCTGGCAAGGGCACCCGCTGCGTAAGGATTTCCCTGCGCGCGCTACCGAATTCGATCCTTTCGTGCTGACCAAACAGCGTGAAGATATGGAGATGGAATCCCTGACCTTCAAACCGGAAGAGTGGGGGATGAAGCGCGGTACCAATAACGAAGACTTCATGTTCCTGAACCTGGGGCCGAACCACCCGTCAGCCCATGGTGCCTTCCGTATCATTCTGCAACTCGACGGTGAAGAGATAGTCGACTGTATTCCTGATATCGGCTATCACCACCGTGGCGCGGAAAAAATGGGGGAACGCCAGTCCTGGCACAGCTATATCCCTTATACCGACCGTATCGAATACCTCGGCGGTTGCGTAAATGAAATGCCTTATGTGCTGGCGGTGGAAAAACTGGCGGGTATCGAGGTGCCGGAGCGCGTGAAGGTGATTCGCGTCATGCTGTCCGAACTGTTCCGTATCAACAGTCACCTGCTGTATATCAGTACCTTTATTCAGGACGTCGGCGCCATGACGCCGGTGTTCTTCGCGTTTACCGATCGCCAGAAAATCTACGATCTGGTCGAAGCCATCACCGGTTACCGCATGCACCCGGCCTGGTTCCGTATTGGTGGTGTAGCGCACGACCTGCCGCGTGGATGGGAACGTTTACTGCGTGAATTTCTCGACTGGATGCCGGCACGTCTGGATACCTACATCAAAGCGGCGCTGCAAAACAGCATCCTGAAAGGACGTTCGCAAGGTGTCGCCGCCTACAACGCCAAAGAAGCGTTGGAGTGGGGCGTGACCGGTGCCGGCCTGCGTGCTACCGGCATCGACTTCGACGTGCGTAAAGCGCGGCCTTACTCCGGGTATGAAAACTTCGATTTTGAGGTGCCGGTAGGTGATGGCATCAGCGACTGTTACAGCCGGGTAATGTTGAAAGTGGAAGAGCTGCGCCAGAGTTTGCGTATTCTGGAGCAGTGCCTGAAGAATATGCCGGAAGGTCCTTTCAAGGCCGATCATCCATTGACTACGCCGCCGCCGAAAGAGCGCACGCTGCAACACATTGAAACGCTGATCAACCACTTCCTGCAGGTTTCCTGGGGGCCGGTGATGCCGGCTAACGAATCATTCCAGATGATCGAAGCCACCAAGGGAATTAACAGTTACTACCTGACCAGCGACGGCAACACCATGAGTTACCGAACCCGTATCCGTACGCCAAGTTTTGCACACTTGCAGCAAATTCCGGCGGTGATTCGTGGCTGTCTGGTATCCGACCTGATCGTGTACCTTGGTAGTATTGATTTTGTCATGTCAGATGTGGACCGCTAATTATGCACGAACATAACAACACTCAGGATCCTATCGATGCTCCGGCGCAGGCCGCCAGCGATGTTTTTGTGTTAAGTGACACAGAGCGCGACGCTATCGAGCATGAAAAACACCACTATGAAGATGCGCGTGCCGCATCGATTGAAGCGCTGAAAATTGTTCAGAAACAGCGCGGTTGGGTGCCGGATGGCGCGATTGACGCCATTGCCGAGATTCTCGGTATTCCAGCTAGCGATGTCGAAGGTGTAGCGACGTTTTATAGCCAGATTTACCGTCAGCCGGTTGGCCGGCATGTGATCCGCTACTGCGACAGCGTGGTGTGCCATATCACCGGTTATCAGGGTATTCAGGCTGCGCTGGAGAAAAAACTGAATATCAAGCCTGGTCAGACAACATTTGACGGTCGCTTTACGTTATTGCCGACTTGCTGCCTGGGGAACTGCGACAAGGGGCCGACCATGATGATCGACGAGGACACCCACAGTCAGTTGAAGCCTGATGATATCGATTCATTACTGGAGCAGTATCAATGAGTAAAAACATTGTTCTGACGGCTGAGCAGCATCCTTTAACCTGGCGCCTGCGTGCGGATAAACAGCCGGTGTGGCTGGACGAATACCGCAGCAAAAATGGTTATGCCGGTGCGAAAAAAGCGCTGACCGGTATGGCACAGGATGAGGTCGTCACCCTGGTTAAAGATGCCGGCTTGCGTGGTCGCGGCGGCGCAGGTTTCTCCACGGGTCTCAAGTGGAGCCTGATGCCGAAAGACGAAAGCATGAACATCCGCTATCTGCTGTGTAACGCGGATGAGATGGAGCCAGGCACTTACAAAGATCGACTGTTGATGGAGCAGATGCCGCATCTGCTGGTGGAAGGCATGCTGATCGGCGCTTATGCGCTGAAAGCTTATCGCGGTTATATCTTCCTGCGCGGCGAATACGTTGAGGCGGCGGCCAATTTGCGTCGTGCTATCGCTGAGGCAACGGAAGTCGGGCTGCTTGGCAAAAATATCATGGGCACCGGCTTTGATTTTGAGCTGTTTGTCCATACCGGCGCGGGTCGTTACATTTGCGGTGAAGAAACCGCACTGATCAACTCACTGGAAGGTCGTCGCGCCAACCCGCGCTCTAAACCACCGTTCCCGGCTTCTGCCGGTGCGTGGGGTAAGCCCACCTGCGTTAATAACGTAGAAACGCTGTGCAACGTACCTGCCATTATTGAGCATGGCGTTGAGTGGTATCAGGGGCTGTCGGCTGGCAAGAGCAAAGATGCCGGCACCAAACTGATGGGCTTCTCCGGCCGTGTGAAAAATCCAGGTCTGTGGGAATTACCGTTTGGCACGACCGCCCGTGAAATCCTGGAAGATTATGCCGGCGGTATGCGCGATGGCCTGACCTTAAAAGCGTGGCAGCCTGGTGGAGCGGGTACCGATTTTCTGACCGATGCACATCTCGACTTGCCGATGGACTTCGAAAACATCGGGAAGGCGGGTAGCCGTCTGGGTACGGCGCTGGCGATGGCGGTTGATAATGAGATCAACATGGTATCGCTGACCCGCAATCTGGAAGAGTTTTTTGCCCGTGAGTCCTGCGGCTGGTGTACGCCTTGCCGTGACGGCTTGCCGTGGAGCGTGAAGATTTTGCGTGCACTGGAGCGTGGTGAAGGGCAACCCGGCGATATTGAAACGCTGGAACAATTGTGCCGCTTCCTGGGGCCGGGCAACACCTTCTGCGCCCATGCGCCAGGGGCGGTCGAACCGTTGCAGAGCGCCATTAAATATTTCCGGGACGAATTCGAGGCAGGCATCGCCAGACAGGTTGTCAGTAACGCCAAACCGATTGGCGGTATTCAGCCCAACCTGCTGAAACAGCGCTGGTAATCACGTTGCCCGGTGTGTTGAGCATCATGCCGGGAATAAACGTCGGTTCATCCCGCAGACAGAATTTTTGATTAGTGCCCGCCTGAGGTGGGCTGTTATGGAAGCATGCTGACTATGGCAACGATTCATGTAGACGGCAAAGAATATGAAGTAGACGGAGCGGATAACCTGCTGCAGGCTTGTCTGTCTCTGGGACTTGATATTCCTTACTTTTGCTGGCATCCGGCGCTGGGGAGCGTCGGTGCTTGCCGCCTGTGTGCGGTCAAGCAGTATCAGAACGCGGAAGATACCCGTGGTCGTCTGGTAATGTCCTGTATGACGCCAGCGTCGGATGGCGCTTATATCGCTATTGACGATGACGAAGCAAAGCAGTTCCGCAAAACCATTGTGGAATTTCTGATGACCAACCACCCGCACGACTGTCCGGTGTGTGAAGAGGGCGGGAACTGTCATCTGCAGGATATGACCGTGATGACGGGCCACAACTTCCGTCGTTACCGTTTTACCAAGCGTACGCATCACAATCAGAACCTCGGCCCGTTCATTTCTCATGAAATGAACCGTTGTATCGCTTGTTACCGCTGCGTGCGGTATTACAAAGATTACGCCGATGGTAAAGACCTGGGTGTTTACGGTGCGCATGACAACGTCTATTTCGGTCGCCCGGAAGACGGGGTGCTGGAAAGCGAATTTTCCGGCAACCTGGTGGAAGTGTGTCCGACCGGGGTCTTCACCGACAAAACCCATTCCGAGCGTTATAACCGTAAATGGGATATGCAGTTCGCGCCGAGCATTTGTCAGCAGTGCAGCGTGGGTTGCAATACCAGTCCGGGTGAGCGCTACGGCGAGTTGCGTCGTATCGAAAACCGCTATAACGGCAGTGTGAACCACTATTTCCTGTGCGATCGCGGTCGTTTCGGTTATGGCTACGTCAACCTGAAAGACCGTCCTCGTCAGCCGTTGCAACGTCGCGGCGATGACTGGATTGCCCTGAACGCCGAGCAGGCATTGCAAGGCGCGGCCGATGTGTTGCGTCAGGCTAAGCGCGTGATCGGTATCGGTTCGCCGCGCGCCAGCGTAGAAAGCAACTTTGCGTTGCGTGAGCTGGTCGGCGCCGACAACTTCTACACTGGCGTGTCGCAGGCGGAGCAAAATCGTCTGCAACTGATGCTGAAAGTGTTGAAAGAGAGTGGTGTGCGTACTCCTTCTCTGCGTGAGATCGAAAGCTACGACGCCGTGCTGGTGCTGGGTGAAGATCTGACCCAGACCGGGGCGCGCATTGCGCTGGCGGTGCGTCAGGCGGTGAAAGGCAAAGCCCGTGAAATGGCAGCAGCCCAGAAAGTGGCCGACTGGCAGATTGCGGCGATCCTGAACATCGGTCAGCACGCCAAACATCCGCTGTTCGTCACTAACGTCGACAGCACCCGTCTGGACGATATCGCCGCCTGGAGCTATCGCGCGCCGGTGGCGGAACAGGCCCGACTCGGTTTTGCGATTGCTCATGCGCTCGACAATACCGCGCCGGCGGTCAGCGATTTGCAGGCCGATCTCAGCCAGAAAGTGGACGTGATTGTTCAGGCGCTGGCGGGCGCCCGCAAGCCGCTGATCGTCTCCGGCACCAACGCGGGTAGCAACGATGTGATTGCCGCCGCCGCCAACGTCGCCAAAGCGCTGAAAGGCCGCGGTGCCGATGTCGGCATTACCTTTGTAGCCGCTTCCGCCAACAGCATGGGTGTAACCATAATGGGCGGTGGTTCGCTGGATGAAGCGCTGTCGCAGTTGGAAACCGGTGAGGCCGATAGCGTGGTGGTGCTGGAAAACGACCTGTATCGTCATGCGCCGGCTGCCCGTGTGGATGCCGCGTTGGCGAAAGCCGCCAACCTGATTGTGCTGGATCATCAACGCACTGCGATCATGGATAAAGCCAGTCTGGTGTTGTCCTCCGCCAGCTTTGCAGAAAGCGACGGCACGCTCATCAGTCAGGAAGGGCGCGCCCAGCGTTTCTTCCAGGTCTATGATCCGACCTACTACGACAGCAAGGTGGTCATGCTGGAAAGCTGGCGTTGGCTGCATTCTCTGTACATCACGTATAACAGCCGTCAGGTGGACTGGACGCAACTGGACCACGTGATTGACGCCTGTGTTAACGCGCTGCCGCAGTTGGCCGCGATCAAAGACGCGGCGCCGGATGCGTCGTTCCGCATCAACGGGCAGAAGCTGGCGCGTGAACCACATCGTTACAGCGGCCGTACCGCCATGCGCGCTAACATCAGCGTGCATGAGCCGCGTCAGCCGCAGGACCACGACACCATGTTCACCTTCTCAATGGAAGGGAACAACAGTCCGCTGGCTGATCGTCAACAGGTGCCGTTTGCCTGGGCGCCGGGCTGGAATTCGCCGCAAGCGTGGAACAAATTCCAGGATGAAGTGGGCGGACATTTGCGCCACGGCGATCCGGGCGTACGGATGATCGAAGCCGGCGAAGGTTCGCTGCCGTACTTCAGCCAGATCCCCGCACCGTTTGCTCCGCAGCAAGGGCAGTGGCAGGTTGCGCCTTACTACAACCTGTTCGGTAGCGATGAAATGTCGCAGCGCTCTGCTGTTATCCAGCAGCGTATGCCGCAGGCTTGTGCGGTAGTGAATCAGGCTGATGCCGCATTGTTGGGCGTTAATGCCGGTGCGTTGCTGGACATCACCTGTGGTGGTCAGACTCTGCGCCTGCCGGTACGGTTGAGCGCCGAACTGCATCAGGGCCAGATTGGTTTGCCGCTGGGCTTCCCGGGCGTTGCTCCGGTGCTGGCGGGTGCGACCGTTGAAATGCTGCGGGAGGCTGCACAATGAGTTGGTTGACTCCGGAAGTACTGGATATTCTGGCTACCGTCGGCAAAGCAGTCGTGATTCTGCTGGTCGTGGTAAGTTGCGGCGCGTTGATGAGTATGGGGGAGCGCCGCTTGCTGGCGCTGTTCCAGGGGCGCTATGGGCCTAACCGCGTAGGCTGGGGCGGTTCGCTGCAACTGGTGTCGGACATGCTCAAGATGTTCTTTAAGGAGGACTGGACGCCGCCGTTTGCCGATAAAGTGATCTTCATATTGGCACCAGTGATCGCGTTTACGTCGCTGCTGTTATCGTTCGCGATCGTACCGGTCAGCCCGACCTGGCAGGTCGCCAACCTGAACATCGGGGTGCTGTTCTTCCTGATGATGGCGGGTTTGGCGGTTTATGCTGTGTTGTTCGCTGGCTGGTCCAGTAACAACAAATACTCGCTGCTGGGGGCGGTGCGCGCCTCTGCGCAGACGCTGAGTTATGAAGTGTTCCTCGGGTTGTCGCTGATGGGCGTGGTGGCTCAGGCCGGTTCGTTCAATATGGCCGATATCGTTAACGCGCAGTCCACCGTGTGGAACGTTATCCCGCAGTTCTTTGGCTTCGTTACCTTTGCGATCGCGGGTGTGGCGGTGTGTCACCGTCATCCTTTCGACCAGCCTGAGGCTGAACAGGAGCTGGCGGACGGCTACCATATTGAATATGCCGGTATGAAATTTGGCCTGTTCTTTGTGGGTGAATACATCGGTATCGTGACGGTTTCTGCACTTATCGTAACGTTGTTCTTCGGTGGCTGGCAGGGTCCTTTCCTGCCGCCGTTCGTCTGGTTTGCGTTGAAAACAGCGTTTTTCATGATGATGTTCATCCTGATTCGTGCTTCGCTGCCACGTCCGCGTTATGACCAGGTGATGGCCTTCGGCTGGCGAGTGTGCCTGCCGCTGACGCTGCTGAACCTGCTGGCAACCGCCGCGGTCATTCTGTACAACGCTTGATAGGGGTGAATAAACCATGACACTGAAAGAGCTTTTGATTGGTTTCGGCACCCAGGTACGCAGTATCTGTATGGTGGGTTCCAACGCGTTTAAGAAGCGTGAAACCAAAATGTATCCGGAAGAGCCGGTAAATCCACCGCCGCGTTTCCGTGGTCGTATCGTGCTGACCCGCGATCCGGACGGCCAGGAGCGCTGCGTAGCCTGCAACCTGTGCGCCGTGGCCTGCCCGGTAGGGTGTATCTCCCTGCAGAAGGCGGAAATGAAGGATGGCCGTTGGTATCCGGAGTTTTTCCGCATTAACTTCTCCCGTTGCATTTTTTGCGGCATGTGTGAAGAGGCCTGCCCGACGACGGCTATTCAACTGACCCCCGATTTCGAAATGGGTGAGTTCAAGCGTCAGGATCTGGTGTACGAAAAAGAAGATCTGCTGATCTCGGGGCCGGGTAAATATCCGGAATACAACTTCTACCGGATGGCCGGTATGGCTGTTGATGGGAAAGAGAAGGGCGAAGCCGAAAACGAAGCCAAACCCATTGACGTTAAAGGCCTGCTGCCCTAAGGAGCCAAGCATGGAATTCGCTTTTTATGCGACTGCGATTATTGCGGTACTGGCAACATTGCGTGTCATTACCCATACCAATCCAGTACATGCATTACTTTATCTGATTGTTTCGTTACTGGCGGTTGCCGGTGTGTTCTTCTCGCTGGGGGCGTATTTCGCCGGTGCGTTGGAGATAATTGTGTACGCCGGTGCCATCATGGTGTTGTTCGTCTTCGTGGTCATGATGCTGAACCTCGGCAATTCGGTCGATGAGCAGGAAAAGCTGTGGCTGAAACCTACCGTATGGTTAGGGCCGGGCGTGCTTTCTCTGGTTCTGCTGGCGATTATCGTCAAGGGGATTATCAGCGTTACCGACCAGAATATCGCCGGTAATATGATTGATGCCAAAGCGGTTGGTATTAGCCTGTTCGGGCCGTATGTACTGGCGGTAGAACTGGCGTCGATGCTGTTACTGGCTGGCTTGGTGGTGGCTTTCCATATTGGCCGAGAAGACAAGCGCGGGGAGCTGATTGCCAAAGATCAGGATGCCGATAAGAAAATAACGGAGGAACGCGCATGATTCCGCTACAACATGGTTTGCTGTTGGCGGCCATCCTCTTTGTGCTGGGGCTGACCGGACTCGTGATTCGCCGCAATCTGCTGTTTATGCTGATTTGTCTGGAAATCATGATTAACGCCGCGGCGCTGGCTTTTGTGGTCGCAGGAAGCTACTGGGGGCAACCGGATGGTCAGGTGATGTATATCCTGGCTATTACGCTGGCCGCAGCGGAAGCCAGTATTGGCCTGGCGTTGCTGCTTCAGCTGTATCGTCGCCGTCAGACCCTGAATATTGATACTGTCAGTGAGATGCGCGGATGAACTTACTCTATTTAACTATTCTGTTTCCGCTGATCGGATTCCTGTTACTGGCTTTCTCTCGCGGACGTTGGTCGGAAAATGTTTCCGCGACCGTCGGGGTCGGGTCTATCGGGCTGGCTGCGCTGGTGACCGGCGGCGTAGTCGTGGACTTTCTCAGTCGGCAACAGCCTGGCGGAGTGACTTTCTTCAGCCAGCACCTGTGGAGCTGGATGACGGTCGGCAAGTTCGACATCGGCGTTACGCTGGCGTTGGATGGCTTGTCGCTGACCATGCTGTCGGTGGTGACCGGTGTAGGTTTCTTCATCCATCTGTTCGCTTCCTGGTACATGCGCGGTGAAGAAGGGTATTCACGCTTTTTCGCGTATACCAACCTGTTTATCGCCAGCATGGTGGTGCTGGTGTTGGCGGATAACCTGCTGCTGATGTACCTCGGCTGGGAAGGCGTGGGTCTGTGTAGTTACCTGCTGATTGGCTTCTACTACACCAACCCGAACAACGGTGCCGCAGCGATGAAAGCGTTCATCGTGACCCGCGTGGGCGACGTGTTCCTGGCGATTGCGCTGTTCATTCTGTACCGCGAACTGGGTACGCTGAACTTCCGCGAACTGCTGGTGTTGGCGCCGCAGCACCTGGCCGAAGGTTCCCCTGCCATCACCTGGGCGACGCTGATGTTGCTGGGTGGCGCTGTGGGTAAATCGGCTCAGTTGCCGTTGCAGACCTGGCTGGCGGACGCGATGGCGGGTCCGACGCCGGTTTCCGCGCTGATCCACGCCGCCACCATGGTGACGGCCGGCGTTTATCTGATCGCGCGTACTCACGGCCTGTTCCTGTTGGCACCGGATGTGCTTCAACTGGTCGCCAATGTCGGTGCCGTGACGTTGTTGCTGGCAGGGTTCGCTGCACTGGTTCAAACCGATATCAAACGTGTGCTGGCGTATTCCACGATGAGCCAGATCGGTTACATGTTCCTGGCGCTAGGAGTGCAGGCGTGGGATGCCGCCATCTTCCACCTGATGACCCATGCATTCTTCAAAGCGCTGCTGTTCCTGTCGTCTGGTTCGGTGATTCTGGCCTGCCATCACGAGCAGAACATCTTCAAGATGGGTGGCCTGCGTAAGACCATTCCGCTGGTATACGCCTGCTTCCTGGTAGGTGGGGCGGCGCTGGCTGCGTTGCCGATGGTCACGGCCGGTTTCTTCAGTAAGGACGAAATCCTGGCCGGTGCCTGGGCCAACGGCCACATTAATCTGGTCATTGCCGGTCTGGTGGGCGCGTTTATGACGTCGCTGTATACCTTCCGGATGATTTTTATCGTGTTCCATGGTGAAGCAAAAACCAAAGCTCATGCAGGTAAGGGACTATCCCATCACTTGCCGTTGCTGGTGCTGCTGGTGCTGTCCACCTTCGTCGGTGCTCAGATTGCGTTGCCGCTGCACGGCGTACTGCCCGCCACGACCGAGCTTGAGCACGGTCAGGTCATGACGCTGGAAATTGCCTCCGGTGTGGTGGCAATTGCCGGTATTCTGCTGGCGGCTGCATTGTGGCTGGGCAAACGTCAGTTGGTGACCAGTGTCGCCAACAGCGCACCGGGTCGTTTTTTCTCAACATGGTGGTTCCATGCCTGGGGATTCGACTGGTTGTACGACAAGGTGTTTGTTAAACCGTATCTGGCCATCGCAACGCTGTTGCAGCGTGACCCGCTGAATGCGTTGATGAACATTCCAGCCATACTGACCCGTTGGGGTAACCGTGCGCTGATCGTCAGCGAAAACGGTCAAGTACGCTGGTATGCCGCTTCAATGGGTATTGGCGCGGTGGTGGTGCTGGCACTGCTATTGCTGGTGTAAACGATGCGGTAATGCAGAGGGGCGGGGCACTTGATGTTAAGTGGCCCCGCAGGCAGCAAGTTTTTCGTTTTCTTTAATTTAGGGACACAAAACGCCATGCTACTACCTTGGCTGATTCTTATCCCCTTCATCGGCGGCCTGCTGTGCTGGCAGCTCGAGCGTTTCGGCACGCGTGTGCCGCGCTGGGTCGCGCTGATCTCCATGGGGCTGACACTGGCGCTGTCATTGCAGTTGTGGCTGCAAGGCGGCTTTTCGCTGGCGACACCGACGGGCCTGCCGCAATGGCAGTCGGAGTTTATGCTGAGCTGGATACCGCGTTTCGGTATCTCCATTCATCTGGCGCTGGATGGTTTGTCATTGCTGATGGTGGTGCTGACCGGCCTGCTGGGTGTGCTGGCGATCCTCTGTTCCTGGCGTGAGATTCAACGCTATCAGGGGTTCTTCCATCTCAACCTGTTGTGGATTCTCGGCGGTGTGATTGGCGTTTTCCTGGCCATCGACATGTTCCTGTTCTTTTTCTTCTGGGAAATGATGTTGGTGCCGATGTACTTCCTGATTGCGCTGTGGGGACACAAAGGCTCTGATGGTAAGACGCGTATCGCGGCGGCCACCAAATTCTTTATTTATACCCAGGCGAGCGGTCTGGTGATGCTGATTGCCATTCTGGCGTTGGTGTTCGTCCATCACAATGCTACCGGTGAATGGACCTTTGATTATTCCCGCTTGTTGAAAACCCCGATGTCTTACGGGCTGGAATATGCATTGATGCTGGGCTTCTTCATCGCTTTTGCGGTGAAAATGCCGGTGGTGCCGTTGCATGGCTGGTTGCCGGATGCACATAGTCAGGCGCCGACCGCCGGTTCGGTGGATTTGGCGGGGATCCTGCTGAAAACGGCGGCCTACGGTTTATTAAGATTCAGTTTGCCGCTATTCCCGACCGCCTCTCACGATTTTGCGCCTATAGCTATGTGGCTGGGCATTATCGGTATTTTCTACGGCGCCTGGATGGCTTTCAAACAGACCGACATCAAGCGCCTTATCGCGTATACCTCGGTGTCTCACATGGGCTTTGTGATGATTGCCATCTATTCCGGCAGTCAACTGGCCTATCAGGGCGCGGTGATACAGATGATTGCTCATGGTCTGTCGGCGGCAGGTCTGTTCATTATCTGTGGTCAGATGTATGAACGCCTGCACACCCGCGATCTGCGCCAGATGGGTGGCTTGTGGGGCCGTATTCGTTATTTGCCGGCGTTGTCGCTGTTTTTCGCAGTAGCCACGTTGGGGATGCCGGGGACGGGCAACTTTGTTGGCGAATTCATGATCCTGTTCGGCAGTTACCCGGTGGTTCCGGTGATCACGGTGATTTCGACTTTCGGCCTGGTGTTTGCCTCCGTCTATTCGCTGGTGATGATGCAGCGTGCCTTCTACGGCACCGCTAAATCGGATGAGCCGCTGCAGGGTATGACGGCGCGTGAACTGTCACTCATTCTGCTGCTGGTGGTACTGCTGGTGCTGCTGGGTGTGTATCCGCAGCCGATTCTGGATACGTCCAGCGCGGCGATGGCTAATATCCAACACTGGTTTACGTCATCGGTTCAGAGTTCAACAATTTCAACGACAGGGCTGTAATTCGCCATGACAATAACTCCTCAACAACTGATCGCGATGTCGCCACTGTTAATCGTTGGATTGACAGTTGTGGTTGTGATGCTGTGCATTGCGTGGCGACGCAACCATTTTATTAACGCAACGCTGACGGTCATCGGCCTGAATATTGCGCTGTTATCACTCTATCTGGTCGGCCAGATGGGGCCGACCGACGTTACCCCGCTAATCCGGGTTGACGGTTTCTCCATGTTCTATACCGGTCTGGTACTGGCGGCGAGCCTGGCGACCAGCACCTTTGCTTATCCGTGGCTGGAAGGTTATCCGGACAATAAGGATGAGTTCTACCTGTTGGTGCTGATTGCGGCGCTGGGCGGTATTCTGCTGGCGAGTGCCAATCATTTGGCTGCTTTCTTCATTGGCATCGAGCTGATTTCCCTGCCGTTGTTCGGCATGGTGGGATATGCCTTCCGTCAGAAGCGTTCGCTGGAAGCGGCTATCAAGTACATGCTGTTGTCTGCCGCCGCGTCTTCGTTCCTGCTGTTTGGTATGGCGCTGGTGTATGCTGATTCCGGTAGCCTGAGCTTCGCCAGTCTTGGCAAGAGCCTGAGCGATCACCAGTTGCACGCGCCGTTGCTGATGGCTGGTCTGGGCATGATGCTGGTTGGGTTGGGCTTCAAGCTGTCGTTGGTGCCGTTCCACTTGTGGACTCCTGATGTCTATCAGGGGGCGCCTGCACCGGTTTCCACCTTCCTGGCAACCGCCAGCAAAATTGCTATCTTTGGTGCGGTGATGCGTTTGTTCCTCTATGCCCCGTTGGTGGATAGCGAGTCGGTTCGTACGACGTTGGGTATCATTGCTTTCGCGTCCATCCTGTTTGGCAATCTGATGGCGGTCGCGCAGAGCAACATCAAGCGTCTGCTGGGGTATTCATCCATTGCTCACCTGGGTTATTTGCTGGTAGCGCTGATCGCGGTGCAGACGCAGCAACTGGCGCTGGAGACCATCGGCGTGTATCTGGCCGGTTACCTGTTCAGCAGCCTGGGGGCGTTTGGCGTGGTCAGCCTGATGTCCAGTCCGTACCGTGGTCCGGATGCGGATTCACTGTTCTCTTACCGTGGTTTGTTCTGGCATAAGCCGATTCTTTCTGCGGTGATGACGGTGATGATGCTGTCACTGGCTGGTATTCCGATGACTCTGGGCTTCTTCGGTAAATTCTATGTTCTGGCGGTAGGCGTTAACGCTCACCTGTGGTGGTTGAGTGCAGCGGTGGTGGTCGGTAGTGCTATCGGCCTGTACTACTATCTGCGAGTGTTGGTAAGTTTGTACCTGAGTGCACCGCAGACCCTG
Organism: Dickeya chrysanthemi NCPPB 402; assembly: GCF_000406105.1. Classification (NCBI taxonomy): domain Bacteria; kingdom Pseudomonadati; phylum Pseudomonadota; class Gammaproteobacteria; order Enterobacterales; family Pectobacteriaceae; genus Dickeya; species Dickeya chrysanthemi. The sequence continues at coordinate 1,447,186 of NZ_CM001974.1, forward strand.
AACCGCGATACGCCGAACAACTGGGCGTTGACTGCAGGCGGTGTGGTGGTGCTGATTTCATCCTTGCTGGTGCTGATTTTGGGTCTCTACCCACAACCGCTAATTTCATTGGTACAACTGGCGCAGCCGCTGATGTAATCCTTGTGAATGTCATACTGAAAGCCGCGAACTATCGCGGCTTTTTTATTTACTATGATGATGTGATCGCCTTAACTCCGTTGCTCTGTTTCTAAATATTATCTCTATTCCTTAATTCTTCTTTTTAAATCAGTTATCGGATTTCATTGTTTGCTGAAAAATATCGATACAGAGTCTTTTTCAGGTTTAGGAAAACGTCTGATTGTCCGAAGTTATCGTTTTATCTAATTTCCTCTACATGTGTTCTGTCTGGACGTGATGGCAGGGGTTTTTGTAATTTTTGTTTTTAATCATTTGAAATAATTAAAAATTTTATCTTTGGTGAGCTAAATAAATAATGAATTAAATCGGCATAGGGGTGATGAAATGACAACGTGTGACAAGGTTAGATACAGAATGACATTCCGGGATATTTTTATTTTCTTGCTGACATTAGTGGTATTCGATAGCCATGCCGATGGCATATCGGCAGAAAATGAAAGTGCGCCAGACGAAAGTAAAGAGACAGATTTTCTATTCGAAAATCCGCCGCATTTGCAGGGATTGGTCAGGTCGCTATTACAAAACCACTTCAGTGGTGTTCAGGAGGGAAACAGAGAAAAATATTATGAGCTGGACGTCGGGTATGTGGATGGGAAAATTTATGATCCGTCGCAAAACCGTTTTCAGAAGATGCATTTACGCGGGTATACCGGCAGTACGGACAGGCTGCCGGTTATCGGAGCGCCGTTTGTAGCGCCGCAAATTGATGTCATGCCCGGCGAAACGGTACGTATTCTGCTTAAGAACAATTTGCCGGTAGATAGCAGTTGCCAGCCGCATCAGACGGAGAGCAAAAAGATGTCGTCAATGTCGGTTCATTCCCATACCGGCAGGGTGCAATCGGCAGCAGATGATTCACGCTCGTCACCGAAGTTGCTCGATCCACCCCACTGCTTTAACGGCACTAACCTACATGCCCACGGTGCCTGGATCAGCCCGACCGGCAATAGTGACAATGTGCTGCTGTCGGTGAATCCGGGTAATAGCTTTGAATATCAATACAACTTCTCGCAGGATATTCCGGCCGGCACGCTCTGGTATCACACACACCGGCATGGTTCCACCGCGTTGCAGGTCTCCAGCGGCATGGCGGGGGCGCTTATCGTTCACGGTGACCGCAAGCCTACCGCATCGTCGAATGGCGATCTGGATACACTGCTGATCGACCCCGATACTCAGAAACCGTTCCCCGAGCATACGGTATTGTTTCAGCAGATTCAGTATGCCTGCTTAGGCCGGGACGGAAAGCTGAAGCGGGATAAGCAGGGTAACATTAACTGGGATTGCAGCCCCAACGAGACGGGGGTCATTGAGGATTACGATCAGTTCGGTCCTGGCTCCTGGCAGGCCTCCGGCCGCTGGACCAGCATTAACGGCGTGGTACTGCCGACCTTCAAAGCCACCGCCGGGCAGGTTGAGCGCTGGCGGCTGATTCACGGCGGCGTAAGGGAAACCATCAATCTGGAATTCCGTAAGATAAAGGCGGGCCTGAGCCTCAACGAATTGCATCGCAAGGCTTATCTGGGCAAGTTGCGCCGTCAGGATGTGGGGGCGTTGATTAACGAGCTCTGTTCTGGTGAAAAAGTCCCTTTCCAGGTGGTTGCCGCTGATGGATTAACTATGTCCCGTTCGCTGACGGCAGATAAGGTGACGTTGCAGCCGGGGTACCGTTATGATCTGTTGACGATGTTTCCACAGGCGGGCGGCTATTGCATGATCCAGTCACCGCAATCCATGACTGGCAGTATTACCGGTAAGGCTCAGGGCAACAGTTTGCTGGGGTTTGTTTCCGTATCCGGCTCGGACAATATCGCGGTGCAGGATTTTGTGCCGACGTTACGTCGGAAACTGACCTATTCGGCGCAGAAGCTGATGCCGGAAGCGGTGAGGCAGGACATTATTGATGACCTCAATCGTAGCGATAACCAGATCTATCTCACCCGGTTTGCACCACATACTCGCAATGTGAGTGATGAAGAGATTGCCGGTCAACCAAAACAGAAAATTGTCTTTTTTGCTGGCGGTACGCAGCCGAATAAAGCGGACATCTTCGCCATTGGTCACGATTTTGGCGTCGAAAACGTTAATGGTGTGTGGTTACCGAAACAAATAAAGGCTTATGACCCTAACCGCATCGATATAAAGTTGCCGCTGTGGGCGTCGCAAGAATGGGAACTGCGTTCGTACAGTGTCAGTCATCCATTTCATATTCATGTGAATCCGTTCCAGATTGTCGCGATTTACGACCCTCAGGGGCGTGATGTCAGCCTGCCCGGCGTCACGGAAGCCGATGGCGACAGCCAGTTCGCCGGCTTGAAAGGGCAGTGGAAAGACACCATTTTCGTCAAAACCAATTTATTGCCCGGCCAATTGACGGGTACGCCGCAAAACTACTACCGCATACTGATAAGAACCCGCTATCAGCGCTATATCGGTGAATTTGTACTGCACTGCCATATTCTGGATCACGAGGATCAGGGGATGATGGAAAATGTCGAGATTGGGCTGTCACAGGCGCAAAGAAGCCAAACATCGTCGGCGAAGTAACCGGGAATGGGAGATGGACTGAAAAATGACTGGGAGATATTGCTGAAAGGGAGTGAAAAAACTAAAGCCGCCTCAAGGTAGTAGGCGGCTTTTAGTCTGCGGCGCTCATATTAAAACGGGCTGATGATAGAGCCGATACGTTCGCAGTAGCTCACGTAGATGTCGCCCAGTTTTTTGAAGAAGCTGATGAATGTGTTCATGTTGTATCTCCATTATCGTCGTGTATCGTCGTGGTTTTTATGTGATGTTCATCACGGTTTTGATAATAATAGATCAGGAACGTCATTTCAACTTTTTCGTGATGAAAGTCACATTATTTTTACGTTCATGGCATCGTGACGTGAGCTGCGGGCGGCCAGTTAAGCCTGCCCGCTCACCTTCTGGGCGTGAATTAAAGAGTAATCTGTCCGTCAATCAAGGTGTTGCTGTAACCACCAATCCATGGTTGGCCATCTATGTAGGATACGTTGACCCGGCCGTCACGGTACAACATGGTGCCCTGACGTACCCGATAACCAAGCCTGTGGTCCGCTTGTTCCGGCAATGGGCTGTGCTGAATCACTCGGGCGATACAGGCGTTGGCGCTGCCGGTTACCGGGTCTTCCACCACCGTATCATTGATCATAAAAAAGGCTCGTACTTCGTAGTCGGTAGGGTTGCCGTTGTCGTGCGGTCCGTAGATCGCTACGCCATTGGTTTGGCCGAGTTGCTGTAAGCGTTGCAGATGAGTGGCGTTAGGACGCGCCTCTAGGCAGGCGCGCGCGCTTTCCATTCGTACCGTCAGCCAGCGGATACCCATCTGCACGTTGACCGGACGATGGTCCGGATGACGTAAATGGCTGCCGATCGCACTATCGAGCAACGCGTAATAGTGCGGGTCGAGTTCTGTCATCGTGACGTCCGGTGCGTGAAACGCAAGCTGGCCGTCATTGCTAATCGCCACCGGCACTAACCCGACACCGCATTGCTGGATGAGCTGATGCGGTACATGCGGCGTCAGGCCAGATTCCAGCAGCGCATGTGCCGTCCCCAGCGTTGGATGACCCGCGAACGGCAACTCTTCCGATGGGGTGAAAATACGCACCCGATAATCAGCCAGTGGGTTGTCCGGCGGCAGCACAAAGGTGGTTTCCGATAAATTGGTCCAGTGAGCAATGGATTGCATCTGCTCATCGCTGAGGCCGTCGGCGTCCAGAATGACGGCCAGCGGATTGCCTTTAGCCGGATGAGAGCTGAACACGTCGACCTGCTTAAAACGGCGTGATGACGGCATCTGATTTTTTCCTTCTGCGATTCGTGACAATGCTCATTATGTACGCCTGACCGTGTGCTGTCGTGTCTATTGTCGGCTGTGGGCAACGCAAGGGAGCGCAAAGGGGAGAGGTTAGATTAGGTTTGATTAAAAAGCGCACGATAATCGCCGGGATTCTGCGTTTCGCTTGTGGCATAATGCGCGCCAAATCACATTCCGAATCGAGTAAGTGCTGTGCTGGTAACCAATAATATTACGATGCAATTCGGCAGTAAGCCGTTGTTTGAAAACATTTCTGTTAAATTCGGCGGCGGTAATCGCTATGGTTTGATCGGTGCCAATGGCTGCGGCAAATCCACCTTTATGAAGATCCTCGGTAGCGACCTGGTGCCAAGCGCGGGTAACGTCGCTATCGATCCGAATGAGCGGATCGGTAAACTGCGTCAGGATCAGTTCGCGTTTGAGCAATACAGCGTGCTGGACACGGTGATCATGGGGCACGCCGAATTGTGGGAAGTGAAAGAAGAACGTGACCGTATCTATGCGCTGAGTGAAATGAGCGAGGAAGATGGTTACCGGGTCGCTGATCTGGAGGTCAAATATGGCGAAATGGACGGCTACAGCGCTGAATCGCGCGCCGGCGAGCTGCTGCTGGGCGTGGGGATCCCGCTGGAACAACATTACGGGCCGATGAGCGAAGTGGCGCCGGGCTGGAAACTGCGTGTGCTGCTGGCGCAGGCGCTGTTCTCCAATCCGGATATTTTGCTGCTGGACGAGCCGACCAACAACCTGGACATCGACACCATCCGCTGGCTGGAGCAGGTGCTGAACGAACGTAACAGCACCATGATCATCATTTCCCATGACCGTCACTTCCTGAATATGGTGTGCACCCACATGGCGGATCTGGATTATGGCGAGTTGCGCATTTATCCGGGAAATTATGACGAATACATGACGGCGGCAACGCAGGCGCGTGAACGTCTGCTGTCGGACAACGCCAAGAAAAAGGCGCAGATTGCCGAATTGCAGTCGTTTGTCAGCCGGTTTAGCGCTAACGCCTCCAAATCGCGTCAGGCGACCTCGCGTGCTCGCCAGATAGAGAAAATACAGCTGGAGGAAGTGAAGGCATCCAGCCGTCAGAACCCGTTTATTCGTTTTGAACAAGACAAGAAACTGTTCCGTAACGCGCTGGAAATCGACGGACTGACCAAAGGCTTTGATAACGGGCCGTTGTTCAGCCAGTTGAAAATGCTGGTGGAAGTCGGGGAAAAAGTGGCTATTCTGGGGACGAACGGGATCGGTAAGTCCACTTTGCTGAAAACACTGGTGGGTGAACTGGCACCGGAATCCGGTACGGTGAAATGGTCGGAAAACGTGCGCATCGGTTACTACGCTCAGGATCACGAGTACGAGTTTGACGGCGACCTTACCGTATTTGACTGGATGAGCCAGTGGAAGCAGGAAAACGACGACGAGCAGGCGGTACGCAGTGTGCTGGGGCGTTTGCTGTTTTCTCAGGACGACATCCGTAAAAAAGTCAACGTGCTGTCCGGTGGTGAAAAAGGGCGCATGCTGTTCGGCAAGCTGATGATGGAAAAACCGAACGTGCTGGTGATGGACGAACCGACCAACCACCTGGATATGGAATCTATCGAATCGCTCAACATGGCGCTGGAGCTGTATCAGGGCACGCTGTTGTTCGTGTCTCACGATCGTGAGTTCGTCAGCTCGCTGGCGACCCGGATTGTGGAAATGATGCCGGGTAAAGTGATTGATTTCAGCGGCAGTTATGAGGATTACCTGCGTAGCCGCGGAATCGAATAATATTCAGCGTTTCGGTGAAAAGCAGCCGCTTGTCGGCTGCTTTTTTTATTGCCTGAAATGTTAAAAGCAACGTGTGGCAATCACCGATTGTGGAAGAATAATGAAAACACTGAATGAAAAATAACCGCAGTGTGCACTTTTATCTTCGGTTTCAACAGCGATATTATCCTGCAATTACGTTTTTAAAAGTAAAGTATCTAAAGTAATCGCGTTGGTTGATGAGAAAATGATGAATGTAAAAAATAACCGAAAAATAAAACCCGCTATACCCGTCATACTTCACGTGCAGGTGCGTTGGCTTTATTACTCGGCCCCTCGCTCTTTCAGGGCCGCAGCACGCTGCGTTCAACTCTGCTCCCGGCAGAGTGGTCGCTCAGCCTAGTCACTGACTTGAGTAAGCTCCCAGGGATTCGCTGCGTTGTTCAACACGCAACGCATTTTGTCCTGTAACTCAAATTATTTTGGGTATAAAAGCAAAATGATAAAAATATTTAAAAATCAATGTAATAATATTTTTATTATAACTGATATAAGTCGCAGTTAAATCGATTAAGCAATTTTTGATCACAGAAAAATATCCGTTTGTTACGCGTTGAGATATTTTCTCATTTAATCCGGCATGCCGTGTTTTTAAAAAAGAAATGTCGCGGAGAGCTTCACAGAAGGCGCATAAATAAAATGGTTATTCCCCGGCCGATTGATAGAGATCAAGTCGGTGACGTTATTCTCCTCATTATTCTATGCCGGCACGAAAATGTGTTACTCCGACTTGGCTACAGGAGAATAATAAAGAATGAATGGGGAAAATATGATGCTTTCCCATCACGGCATCAATCGCCGTGATTTTATGAAGCTATGTGCAGCACTTGCCGCCACCATGGGGTTGAAAGAGGCCGCTGCCGCAGAGATGGCCCAGTCACTGACGTCTCCCCAGCGTCCGCCGGTGATTTGGATTGGCGCGCAGGAATGTACCGGATGTACGGAGTCATTGCTGCGATCCACCCACCCGACCATTGAAAACCTGCTGCTGAATACCATCTCGCTGGAATACCACGAAGTTCTCTCCGCCGCGTTTGGCGAGCAGGCGGAAGAGAATAAACACCGCGCTATCGAACAGTACAAAGGTAAATACGTACTGGTGGTAGACGGTTCCATACCGCTGAAAGACGGCGGCATCTACTGTATGGTGGCCGGCAAGCCGATTGTCGAGCATATCCGCGCCGCCGCCGAACATGCGGCCGCCATCGTCGCCATTGGTTCCTGCTCCGCCTGGGGCGGGGTGCCGGCCAGCGGTTCCAACCCGACGGGCGCCGCCAGCTTGCAGGCGGTGTTGCCGGGCAAAACCATTATCAACATCCCTGGGTGCCCACCCAACCCGCACAACTTTCTGGCGACGGTGGCGCACCTTATCACCTATCAACGCGCACCGGCACTCGACAGCCAGAATCGCCCTACCTTCGCCTATGCTCGCCTGATCCACGAAAACTGCGAACGCCGCCCGCATTTCGATGCCGGCCGTTTTGCCAAAGAGTTCGGTGATGAAGGGCATCGGCAGGGATGGTGTCTCTACCATCTGGGATGCAAGGGACCGGAAACCTACGGTAACTGCCCGACGCTAGAGTTTTGCGACGTGGGCGGCGGCATCTGGCCGGTGGGGATTGGTCATCCATGCTACGGCTGTAACGAGCAAGGCATCGGGTTTACCAAGGGTATTTTCCAGTTGGCTAATGTGGAAAACCCAACGCCGCGGGTTGAAAAACCGTCGGTGACCAGCCCGGAAGGCGGCAACAGTTCCGCGACGGCTACGGGGCTTATCGGCGGCGTGCTGGGCGCGGTCGCCGGCGTCAGCCTGATGGCCGTGCGCGAATTGGGTCGGCAGCAAAAACAGCAGGACGCCGGCAATGCATCCCGGGAGGGCTAAGCCGTGAACAGACGCAATTTTTTCAAGCTGGCGTCCGCGGGAGCGCTGTTGGCGGGTACGCCGCTTGCCAGCCAGGCGGAGGCCACCAACCGGCCGCCGATCCCCGGCGCGCTCGGCATGCTGTACGACTCTACGCTGTGCGTGGGCTGTCAGGCGTGTGTGAGCAAATGTCAGCAGGTCAACAAGCTGGAGTATAAACCGGATAGCGCAGTCTATGCCGGCGGGGCGGCGACCTGGTCCAACAACGACAAACTGAGCCCGTATACCAACAACATCATTCAGGTGTGGCGCAGCGGTGAGGGCAAGAATAAGGATCAGGCGAAGGACGGCTACGCCTACATCAAGAAGCAATGCATGCACTGCGTCGATCCTAACTGTGTGTCGGTGTGCCCGGTTTCGGCGCTGAAGAAAGATCCGAAAACCGGCGTCGTGCATTACGACGCCAGCATCTGCACCGGTTGCCGTTACTGCATGGTGGCCTGTCCGTTCAATGTGCCGAAGTACGACTATGAAAACCCGCTCGGCAAGATCCACAAATGCGAACTGTGCAACCAGCCGGAGCTGGCCAGGCTCGACAAAGGCGGTATGCCGGGATGTGTGGAAGTCTGCCCGACCGGGGCGGTGATTTACGGCACTCGCGAGCAATTGCTGGCGGAAGCGAAACGTCGGCTGGCGCTGAAACCGGGCGATGAATACGCCTATCCGCGCCAGACGTTGAGTAGCAAAGACACCTACCTGCACACCGTGCCGAGCTACGAACGCTATGTCTATGGCGAGACGGAAGCGGGCGGTACGCAGGTGCTGGTGCTGGCCGGGGTGCCGTATCAAAACCTGGAAATGCCGGCGCTGGAACCGTTGTCCACCGGTGCGCGTTCAGAGCACATCCAGCACACGTTGTACAAGGGCATGGTGTTGCCGCTGGCGGTATTGGCCGGGTTGTCGGTGCTGGTGCATCGCAATACCCGTGCTGAGCGCGAAGAGACGCACGACTCACAGGAGAAACCTCATGACGGCGCATAAAGCAAGTCCGTTGGGCGGTCGGCTGGTGAGCTGGCCGGTGATGCTGCTGGCTCCGCTGGTGGCGATTTGCGCGATCCTCATCGTGAAACGTCTGTTTCTGGGGATCGGCTCCGTTGCCGATCTGAACGGCGGCTATCCGTGGGGGATCTGGATCGCGTTTGACCTGTTGGTCGGTACCGGTTTTGCCTGCGGCGGCTGGGCACTGGCCTGGGCGGTCTATGTATTCAACCGCGGCGAATACCACCCATTGGTACGTCCGGCGTTACTCGCCAGTCTGTTTGGCTATTCGCTGGGCGGCTTGTCGATAACCATCGACGTCGGCCGTTACTGGAACCTGCCGTACTTTTATATCCCCGGTTACTTCAACACCAACTCGGTGCTGTTCGAAACCGCCGTGTGTATGACCATCTACATCGGGGTGATGGCGCTGGAGTTTGCACCGGTGGTGCTGGAACGCTTCGGCTGGCATGTATCGCTGAAACGGCTCAACAAAGTGATGTTCTTCATCATTGCGTTGGGGGCGTTGCTGCCGACGATGCACCAATCATCGATGGGGTCGCTGATGATTTCCGCCGGTTACAAGGTGCATCCGCTGTGGCAGAGCTATGAACTGCTGCCGCTGCTGTCGTTGCTGACCGCGTTCATCATGGGCTTTTCGATCGTGATTTTCGAAGGCTCGCTGGTGCAGGCCGGGCTGAAAGGGCGCGGCCCGGACGAACAAGCGCTATTTCGTAAGCTGACCGGGCTGGCTCACGTGCTGGTGCTGCTGTTTGTGGTGCTGCGCTTCGGCGAGATCGTCTGGCATCAGAAGACCACACTGTTATTTGCCGGCGACCGGTTTGCCGTCATGTTCTGGTGCGAAGCCGCTCTGATGGTGCTGCCGCTGGTGCTGCTGCGGCTGAAACGCTGCCGTCAGGATGCCCGCTGGTTGTTCGTCAGCGCGCTTTGCATGCTGTTCGGCGCCGCCCTGTGGCGATTGAGCTATTCGCTGCTGGCGTTCAATCCGGGCAACGGCTACCACTACTTCCCCAAAGCGCAGGAGATCCTGATTTCCATTGGCTTCGTCGCCATTGAGGTCTGCGCCTACATCTTGTTAATCCGCCTGCTGCCGGTACTGCCCGCGCTGAAAGGCGAACATACGCATCATCAGGCTGAGGTAAAGCATGAGCCAACGCATCACCATTGATCCCATTACCCGTATCGAAGGGCATCTGCGCATTGATTGCGAAATTGAAAACGGCAAGGTCATCAAAGCCTGGTCATCCGGCACGATGTGGCGCGGCATGGAAGAGATCGTCAAAGGGCGTGACCCGCGCGATGCCTGGATGATCGTGCAGCGTATCTGCGGCGTGTGCACCACGGTGCATGCCATCGCTTCGGTGCGTGCGGTAGAGAACGCGCTTGGCCTGAACGTGCCGGTCAACGCCCAATACATCCGCAACCTGATTCTGGCGGCGCACAGCATCCATGACCACATTGTGCACTTCTATCAATTGTCGGCGCTCGACTGGGTGGATGTGACTTCCGCGCTGAAAGCCGATCCGCAGAAAGCGGCGGCGCTGCTCAAAGGATTATCCGACTGGCCGCTGAATACCGCCGCCGAGTTCACCAAGGTGCAGCAGAAGCTGAAAGATCTGGTCGCCAGCGGGCAGTTGGGGATTTTCGCCAACGGCTACTGGGGCCACCCGGCGATGTCGCTGCCGCCGGAAGTGAACCTGATTGCCGTCGCTCACTATTTGCAGGCGCTGGAATGCCAGCGTGATGCCAACCGCATCGTGGCGATTCTGGGCGGCAAATCGCCGCATATCCAGAACCTGGCGGTCGGCGGCGTGGCTAACCCGATCAATCTGGACGCGCCGAGCGTGCTCAACCTGGAACGGTTGATGTACGTGAAAAGCTTTATCGATCGGCTGGGCGATTTTATCGAGCAGGTCTACAAAGTGGATTGCGCGGTGATCGCCGCCCACTACCCGCAGTGGCTGACGCTGGGACGCGGCGCCGATCACTACCTGAGCGTGCCGGAACTGCCGACCGACAACAAAAACGGCAGCTTCCTGCTGGCGGGCGGGTATATCGAAAACAGCGACCTGTCGCACTACCGACCGATCACCAGCCACAGCGATAAGTTCCTGATCGACGGTATCCGTGAGAGCGGTAAACACGCCTGGTATCAGGACGATCAGCCGCTGGCGCCGTGGGAAGGGCTGACCCGGCCGAATTACACCGGCTGGCATGAAGACGGCAAATACTCGTGGGTGAAATCGCCGACCTTCTACGGCAAAACCGTGGAAGTGGGGCCGCTGGCCTGGTTGCTGTGCGGTTTGGCGGCGAAGCACAAAGATACGCTGGCTCACTTCGATCAGGTAAAAGCGGCTTATCAGGCGCTCAGCGGTCATCAACTGGAAGAGAAACATCTGCACTCCACGCTGGGCCGGGTGATTGGCCGTACGGTGCACTGCTGCGTACTGAAAGATACGCTGGCGCAGCAATGGCAGGCGCTGGTGGACAACATCGGCAAAGGCGATCACCAGACCTTCATCAAGCCGGATTTTTCGCCGGATACCGAGTTTCATGGCGTCGGTTTTGGTGAAATGCCGCGCGGCATGTTGTCGCACTGGGTGGTGTTCAAGAACGGCAAGATCACCAACTATCAGGCGGTAGTGCCGTCCACCTGGACCTCCTGCCCACGTAACGGCGACGACAAGCCCGGCCCGTACGAGCAGTCGCTGGTGGGCACGCCGGTGGCGGACCCGCACAAACCGCTGGAAGTGGTGCGTACCATTCACTCGTTCGATCCGTGCATGTCCTGCGCGGTGCATGTGGTGGATACCGTCAACGGCAATGAAGTGACCCGGGTGAAGGTGCTGTGATGAACATACTGGTGTTGGGGATCGGCAATATTCTGCTGAGTGACGAAGGGGTTGGGGTGCGGCTGGTGGAGCGATTGGAGCAGCGGCTTGACTGTACGCCCGTCATTGACGTGGTGGACGGCGGCACCTGCGGCATGGAGCTGATGGAATGCATGGCCGGGCGCGATCACCTGATCGTCGCCGACGCCGTGCTCACCGGCAAGGCGCCGGGCAGTGTGACGGTGCTGCGCGACCGCGAAGTCCCGGCGCTGTTTACCCGCAAGATCTCCCCGCACCAGTTAGGGTTGGCCGATGTGCTGATGGCGCTGCAACTGACCGGTGAATTTCCCCGCCAACTGACGCTGGTTGGTGTGGAGCCGGAAGTGCTCGATTCCGGTATCGGCTTGTCCGATACCGTGACCCGGGCGCTGGAGCCGGCGCTACAGCACATGATTACCGCGCTGCGTCAAAGCGGCGTGGCAGTGACGGAAAAAACAGCGCAGGAGGTGTGCGGTGACTGACATTTTTTCTGCTTCGGCATACGACGGCGGCAATAATCCGCCGCTAATACCCGATGAGCGCAAAGAATTGGCGTGGATTGCGGGGCATGATCAGAATCCGGTGGCCTGGCTGGAAGCCGAGTTTAGCCGTATTGCGCAAGAGCGTATGCGGATGTTGCCGTTTTACCGTGACGGCATTCCGGTGCGGGCCTGTGGTTTTACCCTGTTTGAACAGCAGTGGTTCGGTTGCCTGCTGACGCCGTGGATGTTGAGCCTGTTGGTATTGCCGGGACCGGGGCAGCAGTGGCCCCGACGTGATCTTACCACCCGTTTGGCGCTGGAGTTGCCCTGCGGCAGCGTGAAGTTTGTGGTCAGCGAAAGTGATGACGGGCAGCAGTATCTGTCTTGCTCGCTGATGTCGCCGCTGGACCCTGCGCTCGGTGCGGAACAGGCGCTGCAACTGGCGCAGCAAAGCGCACGCATGGCGCTGTCATTGCCGGTGCAGAATGCCGATGCGCCGGAAAACCTGAGTCGCCGCGCGCTGTTCAGCCGTTATCGGAGTCAGCGGGATGCATGAAATTTCCCTGTGCTACAACGCGCTGGAGTTGATTGAGCAACAGGCGCGCCAGCATGGCGCCCGCCGGGTCACCGGCGTTTGGCTGGAGATCGGCGCGCTATCCTGTATTGAAGAAAGCGCGTTGCAGTTTTGTTTTGAGTCGGTCTGCCGTCAGACGCTGGCGGAAGGCTGCCAATTGCATCTGTCGGTGCGTCCGGCACAAGCCTGGTGTTGGGAGTGTAGCCAGCCGGTGGAAGTGACAGACCACGACAGCGGCTGCCCGCATTGCGGCAGCCATAGCCTGCGTGTCGAAAGCGGAGGCGATAGCCTGCAACTCAAGCAACTGGCGATTGAATAAAACACGTGGCGTTTTCAGCGCGGCGTGTCATCAGTAAAAAGCGGTCTGGTTGACCGGAGGAGTCGTATCAATGTGTACCACATGCGGTTGTGGCGAGGGAGAACGCCGGATTGAGGGCGATGAACCTGCGCATTCACACCACCATCCCCATACGCACGATCACCACCACGAACATAGCCACAGTCATGACCCTGTTCATTCGCATCCTCACCATCATGACCACCACCACGGGCATGACCATGAACATGACGAAACGTCGGCTACGCCCGGTGTGATTATTCATCATCACCATTACTACTATCACCACGGCGACGTACACCACCATTACCACGGCGCGGCGCGTCCGTCGGCGGGCCGTCACACGCATGAACATCATGCCCATACGCACGGTTCGCATGACCACCATGACAACGAACCTCATGATCACCACCACCATGATCATGCCCATCATAGCCATGCTCATCATAGCCATGACCATCACGCGCATTCACACGAACACCGTCAGCAAGAAGAGCGCTTTCAGCCGGTGGAGCAGGAAAATCACCTGCACTACGGGCAGGGCGCGGCGGGCACTCACGCGCCGGGTGTCGGCCAGCAACGGTTGTTGCAGATTGAAATGGATGTGCTGAGCAAAAACAATCAGCTGGCGGCGCATAACCGCGAGCATTTCGACGCTGCTCACATTCTGGCGCTGAATCTGGTGTCCAGCCCCGGTTCCGGCAAAACCACGCTGCTGACCAATACCTTGCACTTGCTGCGTGAGCGTGTGCCGTGCGCGGTGATCGAAGGCGACCAGCAAACCACCAATGATGCCGAGCGCATTCGCGCTACCGGCGTGCCGGCGATTCAGGTCAACACCGGCAAAGGCTGTCATCTGGATGCGCAGATGGTGCATGACGCCATGCACCGACTGCAACTGCCGAATCAGAGCCTGCTGTTTATCGAAAACGTCGGCAATCTGGTGTGTCCGGCCGGTTTCGATTTGGGAGAACGGCACAAAATCGCGGTACTGTCGGTCACCGAAGGGGAAGACAAACCGCTCAAGTATCCGCATATGTTTGCCGCCGCGTCGCTGATGATCATCAACAAGATCGATCTGCTGCCGTACCTGGATTTCGATCTGGAGGCTTGTGTTGCTAACGCGCGGCGCGTCAATCCGCAGATCGAGGTGATGGCGCTGTCGGCGCGCACCGGCGAAGGGATGGAAGTCTGGCTGGCCTGGCTGGAAGCCCAGCTTCTGGGGGCGCAATCGCCGTCACAACCGTCACTGCTGTCAGGAGCCTAATTATGTGTCTGGGCGTTCCCGGAAAAGTGGTCGCCGTTGGGCCGGATCTGCATTATCCGGCGCGGGTGGATGTTTGCGGCGTGCAGCGTGAGGTAAACATTGCGCTGGTATGCGAAGGCGACCCGGCGGAGCTGGTGGGGCAGTGGGTGCTGGTGCACGTCGGTTTCGCCATGAGTTTGCTGGACGAGCAGGAAGCACAAGAGACGCTTGCGGCGCTACAATCCATGCAGGCGGTCGGGCTGGAACTGGATGAAGTCAGGCAAACCGGAGCCATTTATGCAGTACGTTGATGAATTTCGCGATCCCGAACTGGCGAAATCGCTGTTACAGCGCATTCAGGCGCTGGTTGACGATATGCCGCAACTGAAGACGCGTCCGCTGCAACTGATGGAGGTGTGCGGCGGGCATACTCACGCTATTTTCAAGTTCGGCATCGACCGGCTGTTGCCGCCGGAAATCGAGTTTGTGCACGGACCGGGCTGCCCGGTGTGCGTGTTGCCGATGGGGCGTATCGATGCCTGTCTGGAGATTGCCGCTCGTCCGGAGGTGATTTTCTGTACCTTTGGCGATGCCATGCGGGTGCCGGGCCGCAACGGGTCGTTGCAGGATGCCCGTCGCCACGGCGCAGATGTCCGGGTGGTCTACTCGCCGTTGGATGCGCTGGCGCTGGCGGAGCAACACCCTGATCGGCAGGTGGTGTTTTTCGGGCTGGGATTTGAAACCACCATGCCGAGTACCGCGCTGACCCTGCAACAGGCCAAACGTCGTGGTATCGGCAATTTTTCGCTGTTTTGCCAGCACATCACCATCATTCCAACGCTGAAAAGCCTGCTGGAACAGCCGGATTTGCGTATCGACGGCTTTCTGGCGCCGGGGCACGTCAGCATGGTCATCGGTGCTTATCCTTACCAGCCATTGTGTGAGCAGTTCCATAAACCGTTTGTGGTCACTGGCTTTGAACCGCTGGATATCCTGCAGGCGTTGTTGATGCTGGTGCAGCAATTGCACGATGCGCGTTGCGAAGTGGAGAATCAGTACCGCCGCATTGTGCCGGACAGCGGCAACACGCTGGCGCAGCAGGCGATGGCCGAGGTATTTGAAACCAAAGCCAGTAGTGAATGGCGCGGGTTGGGCGAAATCGCCGATTCCGGTATGCAACTGCGGGCGGAATACGCGGAATTTGACGCCGAGCGCCGCTTTAAACCGCAGCAGCAGCGGGTGGCGGATGAGCCGCTGTCGCGTTGCGGCGATGTGCTCACCGGGCGCTGCAAGCCGGGCGATTGCCCGCTATTTGGCAAGCGTTGTTCGCCGCAAAATGCTATCGGCGCGTTGATGGTGTCTTCAGAAGGCGCCTGTGCCGCTTATTACCAGTATCGACGGGAGTGCGCCTGATGAAGAACACGTTATTGCCAAAAGAAATTACCCTGGCGCATGGCAGCGGTGGGCAGGCAATGCAGCAACTGATCGAAGGGCTGTTTTTGCAGGCGTTCGATAACCCGTTATTGGCTGAACGTGAGGATCAGGCGCGTTTGCCGCTGGCGGCGCTGAACGCGCAGGGTGACAGGCTGGCGTTTACCACCGACAGCTATGTTATCGACCCGATCGAGTTTCCCGGCGGCGATATCGGCAAGCTGGCGGTATGTGGTACGGCTAACGATCTGGCGGTCAGTGGTGCCGTGCCACGTTACCTCTCCTGTGGTTTTATTCTGGAAGAGGGACTGGCGGGGGAAACGCTGCTGCGCATCGTCAATTCGATGGCGCAGACCGCCCGCGACGCGGGTATTCAGATCGTCACCGGCGATACCAAGGTGGTGCCGCGCGGCGCGGCGGACAAAATTTTCATCAATACCGCCGGCATCGGCGTGATTCCCCAGCATGTACAGTGGGGTACCGGTGAAATCCGCCCCGGCGATCGTCTGATCGTCAGCGGTACGCTGGGCGATCACGGCGCCACTATTCTGAATTTACGCGAGAAACTGGGGCTGGAAGCCGAGCTGACCAGCGATTGCGCGGTGCTGGCGCCGCTGATTGCGCCGCTGCGCCAGATTGACGGGGTACGCGCTCTGCGCGACGCCACCCGCGGTGGGGTGACGGCGATCCTGCATGAATTCTCCCAGGCCAGCGGCTGCGGTATGGAAGTGCAGGAGAGCGCTTTGCCGGTTAAATCGGCGGTGCGCGGCATCTGCGAACTGCTGGGGCTGGAAGCGCTCAATTTCGCCAACGAAGGCAAACTGGTGCTGGCAGTGTCGCCGGAGGCGGAAAGCCGGGTACTGGACGTATTACAGTCTCATCCGCTGGGGCGCGATGCGGCGGTTATCGGCAGCGTCACCGACAAAAAACAGGTACGCCTGTGCGGGGTATTCGGCACCTCCCGCCTGCTGGACTTGCCCCACAGCGAGCCGATGCCGAGGATTTGCTGAATATTAGTGGGTTATAGGCTACTAACCAGTTCAGTACGTGCAGGATGGCGTTTTTCCGGCGTCAAAAACTGTGCTGAGGTGGACGGTTTCGTCGGGTGAGCCGCATGGACGCGGCGAAAGCCCGTGCCGTGCCGGACAAAAACGTCGGGAGCGTTTTTGAACAGCGTTTACGCTGGCCCGTAGGGCGAGCCCCAGGGATGGGGCGAGTAACCACGTCACGGGCGGCCCGAATAGCGAAGGCGAACGCCGAAGGAACCGCGTAGCGGCACACCATTTTGCAACGCAAAATGGAACAGCGCTTGCGCTGGCCCGCAAGGGTGAACCCGTCAGGGTTCATAGTTTAGCCTCCCAGCCAGTGGACAAGGAGAGGCGGTGTTTGAGCCTCTCCTTGTCGTGCGTGCGATGAAATGGCAAAGAAATGATGCTGTGTATTCCGCACGAAATTATTCACTGACCAGAAAAAATTCACCGTTTGCAAGACAGCCCGATTGCTTGTTAGCAGCCTGGATATGCGGGATGTGACGGTGTCCATACAGCAACGTATACAGTGATAGCTCATGATGTCACCACATCACAACGGAATTGAAATTCGCGTTAAAGGCAAGGTGCAGGGCGTGGGGTTTCGGCCTTATGTCTGGCAAATTGCTCACCGGCTCGGAGCCAAAGGCAGTGTGCTGAATGACGGCGCGGGGGTGTTAGTCCGGCTGTGGCCGGCGAGCGCCGAGGCGGATTTCATTGCTGCGTTATACGCCGAGTGCCCGCCGTTGGCGCAGATCGACCAGATGACATGCCGGCCTTATCATTGGGAAACACCGCCGGACGATTTCATCATTGAGCACAGCGGCGCCGGGCAGATGGATACCCACATTGTGCCGGATGCCGCCACCTGTGATGCCTGCCGTCAGGAGTTGTTTGATCCGCACGATCGTCGCTACCGTTATCCGTTTATCAACTGTACCCACTGTGGTCCGCGCTTTACCATTATTCGCCGGATGCCGTACGACCGCCCGCATACCGCGATGGCGGCGTTCCCGTTTTGCCCGACGTGCCGGCAAGAGTATCAGCACCCGGCGGATCGGCGTTTTCATGCCCAGCCTAACGCCTGCCCGGCTTGCGGGCCGCGGGTGTGGCTGTGCGATGCATCTGGCGCCATCACGGACGGCGACGATGCCGTGACGCAGGCGGCCGCGGCGCTATGTGCCGGGCGGATCGTGGCGGTAAAAGGATTGGGCGGGTTTCATCTGGCCTGTGACGCCACCGACGCGCAGGCGGTGGCGCGGCTGCGCGAACGTAAGCATCGCCCGGCTAAACCACTGGCGGTGATGTTGCCGGATGCTAATTGGCTGGCGCGTTGCAGTAGCGTGGCGGAACCTGCGTCGGCGTTACGTTTGATGCAAAGCCCGGCGTCACCGATAGTGCTGTTGCCGTTACGCCACGATGGCGAACTGGCCGCCGGGATGGCCCCCGGTCTGGATGAAGTGGGATTGATGCTGCCTGCCAACCCATTACAGCACCTGTTATTGGCGGCGGTGGGCCGACCGCTGGTAATGACCTCCGGCAATGCCGGCGGTAAACCCCCTGCGCTGGATAATACGCAAGCGCTGAACGAGCTGGCGACTATCGCCGACCTGTGGCTGCTGCATGATCGCGACATTGTGCAGCGGGCCGACGACTCGGTAGTGAGGATGCAGGACGAGCGGGCGGAGATGCTACGGCGCGCGCGCGGTTATGTGCCGGATGCCCTGCCGCTGCCGCCGGGGTTTCGCGAGCAGCCCGCGTTGCTGGCGATGGGGGCGGATCTCAAAAACACCTTCTGCCTGCTGCGTGATAGCTCTGCCATCGTCAGCCAGCATTTAGGCGATCTGGCGGATGACGAAGTGGAGCAGCAGTACCGGCAGGCGCAAACGCTGTTTGCCGATATCTACCGGTTTACTCCGCAGGCCATCGCGGTGGATGCACATCCGGGGTATGTCAGCCGTTGTGTGGGGCAGCAGCAGGCAGAGCGGTTGGGCATCCCCTGCATTGAGGTGCTGCACCATCACGCGCATATCGTTGCTTGTCTGGCTGAACACCGCTGGCCGCGTGACGCCGGGGCGGTGATTGGGCTGGCGCTGGATGGCATCGGCTACGGCGGCGACAACCGCTGGTGGGGCGGCGAGTGCCTGCGGGTAGATTACAGTCAGTGTCGGCATTTGGGCGGATTGCCTGCTGTGGCGCTGCCGGGCGGCGATCTGGCGGCGCGCCAGCCGTGGCGTAATCTACTGGCGCAGTGTCTGGCGTTCGTGCCGGATTGGGCGTCTCTGCCGGAGGCGGTCGTGATCCCCGTCGGTGTGCGGCCGTTGCTGACGCGGGCTATTGAACGGGGCCTTAACGCGCCATTGGCGTCGTCCGCCGGTCGGCTGTTCGACGCGGTAGCCGCGGCTTGTGGGTTTGCCGGCGAACAGAGCTGGGAGGGGGAAGCGGCTTGCTGGCTGGAAGCACTGGCCCGGCAACATCAGAATGACCGGCCTCCGGTAACTCTGCCGCTGTCCGGCAGCCAACTGGATCTGTCCACCTTTTGGCACCAGTTTTTGGCGTATCGCGCAGCACCGGCCGACCGCGCTTTTGCGTTTCATCTGGCGCTGGCCGATGGGCTGGCGGCGTTGGTACGTCAGGCGGCGCGGGAACAGGGCATCAACACCGTCGTGTGCTCGGGCGGGGTGATGCATAACCGTTTGCTGGCTACGCTGTTACGTGATCGGCTGGCGGATTTTACCCTGCTGATGCCGTCGCGTATGCCGGCCGGCGACGGCGGGCTGGCGCTGGGGCAGGCGCTGATCGCCGCCAGTCGTCTTTCCATTCCGGAATAACGAGATACCGAGTCAGCAGCATGTCGAGCCAACTGTTATCGCTTTTTCTCACCAGACTGTATCTGTTCTGATTTAGCGCGCCGTGCTACCGTTGCGCACCAATAAGCTGGGGGCGGAGGATCGGTATGGACGAAGTGAAACGTATTTTGAATGAAGAAATCGAACGTCTGAATCGAGAAGAACGGCGTGATAACCGCATTCGTTTTAGTCGCAGGTTTATCACCAGCCACCCTTATCTGTTTGGCGGCATGTTGGTGAGCTATGTGCCGGTGGCGCTAATTTTGTGGTATGCGCCGTACTTCGGCGCGCCTTATGTCGTGGGATTTACGTTGTTTCTGGCGCTGATGTCGCTGGCGATGTCGATGGACATTAACCCGCGCTACCGTTTTGAGGATATCGACGCGCTGGATCTTCGGGTGTGTTACAACGGCGAGTGGTACAACAGCCGCCATGTGTCGCCTCAGACGCTGGAGGCGCTGCTGCATAACCCACAGGTCGCCGCGCCGGTAAAAGAAGGGATTGCCCGCTTGTTGCAGACCAAGGGTTACCTCTATTTTTACGATGTCTTTTCTCTGGCCTACCGCTCAGCCGTCCGGCAGTGATGGCGTTGCCGCCGGGTGCCGGGGGGGAAAAATCAATAACATGAAGCGATGACAGGGCGTGCCTTGCGTGGTACGTTCAAAACTTATCTTGTTTACCGTCCTTCGAGGCACAAGCGACGCGCTATGACCACGTTGACCCCAGATTTTTCTTCTTCATCACGACCACCTTCATTGCTCATTGTGCAGATGGGCGAACCGCCCGCACCTATCGCTACGGCTGTCGGCCAGCAGGCCGACTGGTTTAGCAGCGCGCTGGCCGATGAAGGCGTACAACTGCACGTTGTACGGCCGGATATCGGCGAGGCATTACCGCACCATAACGAACATGATGCCGCCATTATCAGCGGTTCCTGGTCGATGGTGACCGACCGGCTGGACTGGAGCGAACGCACCGCCGACTGGCTGCGCCGGAGTGTGTCGGCCGGGTTGCCGGTGCTGGGAGTGTGCTACGGTCATCAACTGTTGGCGCACGCCTTGGGCGGCACGGTGGCGGATAACCCCAACGGGCGGGAAATGGGGCTGAAAACCGTGACTCTGCATGACAATGCGGCGAACGATGCGCTGTTGACGGCGATACCGACGCAGTTTAGCGCGTATCTTAGCCATCTTCAGTCGGTGGTGACGCCGCCGCCCGGCGCACAGGTGTTGGCAGCATCGGCGCAGGATGGCTGCCAGATTATTCGTTATACGCCGCATACCTTATCATTCCAGTTCCACCCGGAAATGGATGCGGTGGTGATGAATGCCTGCCTGCGCCACTGTGCATTGCCGGAAATGACCGACGACACTGAACCGGCATGGGCGCGGCGTTTGCTGCTGGATTTTGTCCGGCAGGCGTTGTCTCGCTAAGGAGTATGGCGCTGGCGAAATTCGAACAACTGGCCGACCAGATGAGCCAGCCGTTCGGTTCCGCGTTTCCCGATCGGCGGCACTTTCCCCAGTGTCGGTTGACTCGCTCGCTGGCGACCAGCGGTTTGCATTATTTAACACATATTCCTGTTTGGCGATAAACGGCATAACCGGCGATATCTTTCTTTATAAGAAATAACCGGATTGCGGTGGCCCGATTTGCTGATTTATACCCGTCATACTTCAAGTTGCAGGTGCGTTGGCTACGTTCGTTCACCCGAATCACTTACCTGAGTAAGCTCATCGGGATTCTCTCTCTTGCCGCCTTCCTGCAACTCGAATTATTTTGGGTATATTCATTTTAATCGGGGTAAGTTATTTATTTTTTTAATCAGATACCGCCGTCTGTCTGCGCCAGCTTGATTAATGAGACTCAGCTTGTCAGTAATGACTGATTAACGCTATTTCATAAATAAATTTTAATTATTTCTTGTTGCAATAACCTGGCGCGGGTCGCTGTCTTGTGATCGTTATGTAAAAAATAACATAGCGATAGAATGACTTATTCGTTTAGATTAATGAGAATGATTATCTTTAACTGATTAATAACGTTAAAAAACCGCTTTTCATCGATGAATTGTGATTTGTTTGTTGTTATTGAGATAATTAATTGGCGCTTTTTATTCGTCGATACATAATACATAGGTTTGGTAGGGGTTTGTGCTCGTTCCCTGCCGGCATTCATTTAAATTAATAAAGCATTAATACATAAAATACGATATTGCCCCCAATAATCAGAGTTGCAGGACAACGTGTTGGATAACGTCGTACGTTGGCCTTTCAGGGTAAGGTTTCGGTGAGCCTTGTTACGCATCCGATGGACCTGCAATTTGACGAATGACGGGTATAGCTCTGAGTGATGTCGTGCGAGGAATCTCCCATGCAGGTCAGCAGAAGGCAGTTCTTTAAAATATGCGCAGGCGGTATGGCCGGAACGACGGTCACCGCTCTGGGCTTCTCGCCCAGTGCGGCGTTAGCCGAAACGCGGCAATACAAGCTGTTGCGCGCCAAAGAAACCCGGAATAATTGCACCTACTGTTCAGTAGGATGCGGCATTCTGATGTACAGCCTCGGCGACGGCGCCAAAAACGCCACCGCATCCATTTATCACATCGAAGGGGATCCGGATCATCCGGTCAGCCGCGGTTCATTGTGCCCGAAAGGCGCCGGGCTGGTGGATTTTATCCATAGCGACCAGCGCCTGAAATACCCGGAATACCGCGCGCCGGGTTCCGACAAATGGCAGCGCATCAGTTGGGACGACGCGTTTGATCGCATCGCTCACCTGATGAAAAAAGACCGCGACGCCAATTTCGTCGAGAAGAACGCCGCCGGGGTGACGGTTAACCGCTGGTTGACCACCGGGATGCTGTGTTCCTCCGCCGCCAGTAATGAAACCGGAATACTGGATCAAAAATTTGCCCGCGCACTGGGGATGATCGGCATCGATACCCAGGCGCGTCTGTGCCACGGCCCGACCGTTTCGGCGCTGGCGCCGACCTTTGGCCGCGGTGCCATGACCAACAACTGGGTAGACATCAAAAACGCCAATGTGATTCTGGTGATGGGCGGCAACCCGGCGGAAGCGCACCCGGTCGGGTTCAAATGGGCGGTAGAAGCCAAGATTCACAATGGCGCCAAACTGATCGTCGTCGACCCGCGCTTCAATCGTTCGGCCGCCGTGGCCGACATGTACTCGCCGATTCGCGCCGGTTCCGACATCACCTTCCTGCTGGGCGTGGTGAATTATTTGTTGAGCCACGACAAGGTGCAGATGCCGTATGTGATGGCGTATACCAATGCCAGCCTGATCGTGCGTGACGATTACCACTTTGATGAAGGCATTTTCAGCGGTTACGACGAAAAAGAGCGCAAGTATGACCGCACCAGTTGGCAGTATGAACTGGATGAAAACGGCTTTGCCAAACGCGACGATACCCTGAGCCATCCGCGTTGCGTCTGGAACTTGTTGAAAGAGCACGTCGGCCGTTATACGCCGGATCTGGTGACCAACGTGTGCGGTACGCCGAAGCAGGATTTCCTGACCATTTGTGAGCAACTGGCGTCAACCTGCGTACCGGATCGTACCGCGACCATCATGTACGCCCTTGGCTGGACGCAGCACACCGCCGGTGCGCAAATTATCCGTACCGCGGCGATGGTACAACTGTTGTTGGGTAACGTCGGTATGGCCGGCGGCGGCGTGAACGCGCTGCGTGGTCACTCCAACATTCAGGGCTACACCGATTTGGGGTTGCTGTCGCTGAACCTGCCGGGTTATATGCCGCTGCCGTCGGAAAAACAGACCTCGCTGACGATGTATCTCGATCAGATAACGCCGAAAGCGTTGCTGGCGGATCAGGTCAACTACTGGAAGAACACGCCGAAGTTCTTTATCAGCATGATGAAGAGTTTCTGGGGCGACAACGCGACCAAAGAGAATGACTGGGGTTACGACTGGTTGCCGAAGTGGGATAAGAGCTACGACGCGCTGGCGTACTCCCGCATGATGCTGGAAGGCAAGGTCAACGGCTATATCGTGCAGGGGTTCAACCCGATGGCGGCTTTCGCCGACTCCAACCGCGCTCGCGATGCACTGAAAAAATTGAAATACCTGGTGATTATCGATCCGCTGTCGACGGAAACCTCCAACTTTTGGCAGAACCACGGCGAGCTCAATGATGTGGATTCGAGCCAGATTCAGACCGAGGTATTCCGCCTGCCGTCCAGTTGCTTTGCCGAGGAAAACGGCTCCATCGTTAACTCCGGGCGTTGGCTGCAATGGCACTATCAGGGTGCCGTGCCGCCGGGTGAAGCACGCCACGACGGGGTGATTCTGGCCGGGTTGTTCCTGCGCCTGCGTGAACTCTATGCCAAAGAAGGCGGCGCCAATCCTGAGCCGGTGTTGAACATGAGCTGGAATTACCTGGAGCCGGAAGACCCGTCCGCCGAGGAAATTACCAAAGAAGCCAACGGCCGTGCGCTGGCGGATCTGTTCGACGATAAAGGCAACCTGTTGCTGAAAAAAGGTCAGTTACTGCCGGATTTCTCCCTGTTGCGTGATGATGGCTCCACCGCCAGTTTTTGCTGGATTTACGCCGGTTCGTGGACGGAAGCGGGCAATCAGATGGCGCGTCGCGACAACGCCGACCCGTCGGGCCTGGGCTGCACGCCGGGCTGGGCCTGGTGCTGGCCGCAAAACCGCCGCATTCTTTACAACCGCGCCTCGGCAGACCCGCAGGGTAAGCCGTGGGATGCCAAACGAGAGCTGATTCGCTGGAACGGCCAGAGGTGGACGGGGATCGACGTACCGGACTTCGCCGTCACTGTGCCGCCGGGCAGCGCCGCCGGTCCGTTCATCATGAACGCCGAAGGGTTGGGCCGCCTGTTCGCTATCGACAAGATGGCCGAAGGTCCTTTCCCTGCGCACTATGAACCGTTGGAATCGCCGTTGAAAAACAACCCGGTTTACAGCAAGGTTCAGGTTAACCCGGCAGCCCGTATTCTGCCGGCCGACCGCCCGTATATCGGTACGGCAGAGGAGTTCCCGTTCGTCGCCACCACCTATTCCATCACCGAGTTGTTCCGCCACTGGACGAAACACGCGCGCCTTAACGCGATTGTGCAGCCGGAGCAGTTTGTAGAAATCGGCGAAGGGCTGGCGAAGCTGAAGGGTATCCAGGCTGGCGATGTGGTGAAAGTCAGCAGCAAACGAGGATATATCAAGGCGAAGGCAGTCGTCACCAAGCGTATCCGTACCCTGACGATCCAGGGCAAACCGGTGGAAACCATCGGCGTACCCTGTCACTGGGGCTTTGAAGGCACCACCCAGAAAGGCTTTATGGCGAATATCCTGACGCCGCATGTCGGTGACGCCAACAGTCAGACGCCGGAATACAAGGCGTTTCTGGTTAATGTGGAAAAAGCGTAGTCGCGGAGAAACACTATGGCCATGCAATCACAAGATATTATCCGTCGCTCCGCGACCAACTCACTGACGCCGCCGCCGCAGGCCCGTAACCACAAAGAGCAGGTCGCTAAACTTATCGACGTGACCACCTGTATCGGCTGTAAAGCCTGTCAGGTGGCCTGTTCCGAGTGGAACGACATCCGCGACGACGTTGGGCATAACGTCGGTGTCTACGATAACCCGACCGATCTGAGCGCCAAATCCTGGACGGTCATGAAGTTTGCCGAGTTCGAGGAAAACGGCAAGCTGGAATGGCTGATCCGTAAGGACGGCTGTATGCACTGTGCCGATCCGGGCTGCCTGAAGGCGTGTCCGTCGGAAGGGGCGATCATCCAGTACGCCAACGGCATCGTTGATTTCCAGTCCGAGCACTGCATCGGTTGCGGCTACTGTATCGCCGGCTGTCCGTTCAATGTGCCGCGGATGAACAAGGACGACAACAAGGTGTACAAATGCACCCTGTGTGTTGACCGGGTGGAAGTCGGCCAGGAGCCGTCGTGTGTGAAAACCTGCCCGACCGGCGCGATTCACTTCGGCACCAAAGACGAAATGAAAGTGCTGGCGGCTGAACGAGTAAAAGACCTGAACAGCCGGGGTTACCAGAATGCCGGTTTGTATGACCCGGCGGGCGTCGGCGGGACGCACGTGATGTACGTGCTGCACCACGCAGACCGGCCAGAGCTGTACAACGGCCTGCCGGCTAACCCGAGCATTAGCCCGGCGGTCACCTTCTGGAAAGGCATCTGGAAACCGCTGGCGGCCATCGGTTTTGCCGCCACCTTCGCGGCCAGCGTATTCCATTACGTGGGTATCGGCCCGAACCGGGTAGAAGACGATGACGACGTGCACCACGAGGGCAAGCAGCATGAAAAAGAGTAATCGGATTCAGCGTTACAGCGCCCCCGAGCGCATTAATCACTGGATTGTGGCGTTCTGCTTTGTGTTCGCCGCATTGAGCGGGCTGGGTTTTTTCTTCCCGTCGCTTAACTGGCTGATGAACGTGCTGGGTACGCCGCAACTGGCGCGCATTCTGCACCCGTTCGTCGGGGTGGTGATGTTTGTCGCCTTCCTGCTGATGTTTTTACGTTACTGGAAACACAACCTGATTGAGCGCAGCGATCTGGAATGGGCGAAAAACATCCACAAGATCGCCCGTAACGAAGAAGTCGGCGATACCGGCCGGTATAACTTCGGTCAGAAGTGTGTGTTCTGGCTGGCGATTACCTGTCTGTTGTTGTTGCTGGCAAGCGGGATTGTGATTTGGCGGCCGTACTTCGCACCGTCGTTCTCTATTCCGGTGATCCGTGCGGCGCTGGTGGTGCACTCGGTCTCGGCGGTCGGTTTGATCCTGACCATCATGGTGCATGTGTATGCCGCGTTGTGGGTGAAAGGCACCATCACCGCGATGGTGGAGGGCTGGGTGTCCAGCGCCTGGGCGAAGAAACACCACCCGCGCTGGCATCGTGAGCTGCAATCCAAAGGGCAGGATAAGCACTGATCCTCATTGCAAAGCAGGTCAAGGAGAGGCGGTATTTGAGCCTCTCCTTGTGGTACATGCGATGAGGTAACAAAGAAACGACACCGTTTATCTCGCACGAAACGCTTCCCTGATCAGACAAACTGACTCGTTCGCAAAGCAACATGGCTGTTTGCCTACAGCCTGACTCACCGATTGACCAGCTTTGCCGGTAGCGCCAGCACCAACAGCGAACTGAGCAACAGGCAGAAAGCGAAGAACCACAGCGCGCCGCTGCCGCTGCCGGTTAGCTCCATGGCGAAGCCCATGATGGAGTTACTGACCAGACCGGCGATATTCGCCAGTGAGCAGGCCAGTGCAAAGCCGGTGGCGGCAGCGGTGCCGGAGAGGAAGGTGGCCGGCAGGCTGAAGAACACCGGTACGGCACCGATGATGGTGGCCTGCGCTACCGAGAACAGCAACACCGTCATCACGATGTTTTGAGTGAAGAAAGTGCTGGCCGCCATTGCCGCCGCGCCTAGCCAAAATGGCGCGATGATGTGCCAGCGCCGTTCGCGTAACCGGTCGGAGCTGGCGCCGAGTATGACCATTCCTGCCAGCGCCGCGATACTGGGGATTGCCGTCAACAAACCAATCTGACCGAGATCGGCCACGCCGGCTTTTTTAATGAAGGTCGGCAGCCAGAAGCCCATGGCATAAGCACACAGCAAAATCGAGAAATCGATGCCGCCCAGCATCCAGACTTTCAGGTTCAGGAAACCATCGCGAAAACGATGCTTCAGGTATGGCGCCTCACGGGTATCGATTGCCAGGTCGGCGCGCACCTGCGCTTTGTCCGTTTCATTCAGCCAGTTCGCTTGCTCAACGTTTTCCGGGAGTAGCCAAAAGGCCAGCACGCCAAGCAACACGCTGGGCAGGCCTTCCAACAGAAACATCCACTGCCAGCCGTGTAGCCCGTAAGCCAAATCAAAATGCGCCAGAATCCAGCCCGACAGCGGGCCTCCCACTACGCTGGAGAGCGGCAGGCCAATCATAAACAGCGAAATAATGCGGCCACGCCGCCAGGAGGGGAACCAACGTGTCAGATAGAACAGTACGCCGGGCAGGAAACCGGCTTCCGCGGCACCAAGTAAAAAACGCAACACATAGAACTGCGCCGGCGTGGCGACAAACATCGTTCCGGCGGATAACAGCCCCCAACTTATCATGATGCGCGCAATCCAGATTCGGGCGCCGACACGTTGCAGAATCAGGTTGCTGGGGACTTCAAACAGAATATAGCCGACGAAAAATAACCCGGCGCCCAGACCAAAGGCGATGTCGCTGAGCGCCAGTTGATTCGCCATCTGCAATTTCGCCAGCCCAATGTTGATGCGATCGAGATACGCCGCGAGATAGCACAGGCATAAAAATGGAATCAATCGCCAGGCGATTTTACGGTAAGTCGCCGCGGCACCTGTGGGCGAAGGAAAATTAACTGCGGTCATGTACGTTGTTTCCTGCATGTAGACACAATGATCGTGTACGCATTGGGATCGTGATACGCATTGGCGCTGCGCTTTATCATGCAGCGCCGGGGGCGAAAGGTGAAATGAATCGAACCCGCCGCAAGCCGTCTGCGCAGAACAGCCGAAGCATTGTGCTGTTGATGGCCGGTCCTGTCCATCCTGTTTAGCAGCGACGTTCCCGTTTGCCGTATTGGGCGGAAAATCACTCCTTATTGTAGGGAATAACCTGTTAACATGAAGGCATCAGAACGGGTCTGGCGCACGGGCGAGTGCGCGGTCTCTGCAACATGAATAAACAGGAAACATCACCTGATGAGTATTCGTATCGTGCCGCAGGAGCAACTGGCCGACAGTGGGAAAAGCTCAACCCTCGGCGTCATTCCTCCTTTGCTATTCGCTAACCTGAAAAGTCTCTACCGTGGCCGCGCCGAGCGTTTGCGTCAACTGGCACAGGATCACCCGTTGGCGGATTATTTGCTGTTTGCCGCCGGGGTGGTAGATGCGCAGGAGAAAGTGCACCATGACCATCCGCTGGAGAAAGATTTAACGGATCTGGTGCGCAACAGTGCCGGCCGTCCGCCGCTGGATGCCGCGACGCTGACGCGCGATCCGCACTGGCACGCTTTGCTACAGGCTTTGATCGAAGAACTTAAGGCCAGCGCCGGCGGCCAGGTGCTGGCGACGCTGGAAAACCTGGAGAAAATGTCGGTTCAGCAATGGGATGCGCTGGCGGATGCATTGCTCAGCCAGCAATTCACGGCGGAAGACAATGATAAAGCGCCGTTTGTCTGGGCGGCGCTGTCGTTGTATTGGGCTCAGATGGCGACGCAGTTGCCCGGGCGTGCGCAGGCCGAGCAGGGTGAACATCGCCAGTTCTGCCCGGTATGCGGCAGCATGCCGGTTTCCGGCGTAGTGCAGATTGGCACCACCAGCGGCTTGCGTTACCTGCACTGCAACCTGTGCGAGACCGAGTGGCACATGGTGCGCGTCAAGTGCAGTAATTGCGAGCAGGCCGGCAAGTTGCATTACTGGTCATTGGATGACGAGAACGCGGCGATTAAAGTAGAAAGCTGCGACGACTGTGGGACGTACCTGAAGCTGTTGTATCAGGAAAAGGATCATCGGGTGGAGGCCGTGGCGGATGACCTGGCCTCGCTGGTGCTGGATGTGAAGATGGAAGAAGAGGGCTTCTCCCGCAGTAGCATCAACCCATTCCTGTTCCCGGACAGTAGCCAACAGGCGGGATAATTCAACCTGTCGGCACGGCGCTGGTGCTCTGGAGCCAGCGCCGGCGTTGACGTTGTATCACTGACTGGTGTCAGCGCCTGCCTCGCCGCGTTACAAGAATCATAATGAGTCTTGCCGTCATGGGCCAACGCGCTGAGTTGTCCAAAACGCAGCGCGTTTTATTCTGCAACTTAAGTTATTTAGGGTATATTCTTTTTAATTCCACTTTCATTAATTAATTACATTTGTAATTAATTGGTTATAAGAATAAGACAATAAATAAAGAGAGGTAACGTTGTTTTTTTGTTATCTCTTTTTTATTTTTCTTTTTTA
The DNA here is from genome assembly GCF_000406105.1 of Dickeya chrysanthemi NCPPB 402. NCBI lineage: Bacteria > Pseudomonadati > Pseudomonadota > Gammaproteobacteria > Enterobacterales > Pectobacteriaceae > Dickeya > Dickeya chrysanthemi. The sequence continues at coordinate 1,476,776 of NZ_CM001974.1, forward strand.
GAATAAAGCGTTTTCTTTCCGATATTTTGGCGTTCTTCCCCCTACCAACGGACAGGCCTGATTTTTTTATATTCTGAATGACAAGTATAGTGGCGTTGTTCAAAAGGTATTATCTGAACATGTCGTCATATTTAACTTGCCGCCATGTCGGCGTTATGGCTCGGTTTATTTTACGTGTTTTTATTTTCGCTGTTATTCCGCAGTGATAAAATCACGTGTTATTTTCCTTGCCGTAAAGAGCCGATGTATTGCGTTATTTAATGCGCAATTCGGCTGTTATACCCAAAATAATTCGAGTTGCAGGAAGGCGGCAAGAGAGAGAATCCCGATGAGCTTACTCAGGTAAGTGATTCGGGTGAACGAACGCAGCCAACACATCTGCAACTTGAAGTATGACGGGTATATTCGGGAAATGGTGAAATATGGCTATCAGGAATTATCGCCTGACAGGCGATTGTAAAATATTTTCTCTAAATCATTTAAGGACTCATTTATTATGGCTAATTCAACCAGTGTTAATAATCTGATGGGATATACTAAAGGCGCACAGGTTATTCGTGTTAAACCAGTACGCCAACAAATTGATGCGATTAATGACATCGTTTATTCCCAGATTAAAAGTATACAAAAAGTACAGCAGTTGCAAATGTCGTTGCTTGTCCCACGTACGACGACACTTAAACCGGCGATTGTCTATTTCCCCGGTGGTGGCTTCGCTTCCGCTGCGTATGCCAAATACATTGATGTGCGTATGGCGCTTGCGGAAGCCGGTTTTGTCGTCGCGGCGGCGGAATATCGTGTGGTGGCCGAGAAATACCCGGCACTGATTGAGGATGCCAAATCGGCGGTGCGTTACTTGCGTGAACACGCAGCGGAATACGGCATTGACCCGAACCGAATTGGTGTGTTGGGTGATTCCGCCGGTGGTTATGTCGCGCAGATGACCGGTGCCACGAATGGGCTGCGTAACTTTGATAAAGGGCGCTTTCTGGATAAATCGTCGGATGTTCAGGCGGTGGTTTCGGCGTACGGCATTTCCAATTTGTTGAGCATTGGCGAAGGCCTTCCCGAAAACCTGCTCGTAGTGCATGATTCGCCGGCGGTAACGGAAGCGTTGTTGGTCAATGGCACGGCATTTGGGGATTTCCCCGGCGCCACCATTACCAGCGACCCGGTCAAAGCGCTTAATGCCAGCCCGATGGGGCATATCGACGGGAAAAAACCGCCGTATCTCATCATGCACGGCAGCGCGGATACCGTCGTTTCACCGTTGCAGAGCAAGCAACTGTATGAAGCGCTGGTAGCTGGCGGCAACAAAGCGGAGTACTTGCTGCTGGAGGGGGCCGGTCATGGTGATATTAACTGGTTCCAGCCGGTGATCATCAACAAGATCGTGAATTGGTTCAAACAAACGCTGGGTGAACCTATCACGCAAACGGCTCCGACTGGGGGTAACGGCACCGACGGTCAGCTGTAATAATCAACCCGGGCTGCAGGTTATGCAGCCCGGGTTCCGGTAAAGAGACATCAACCTTCATAGGGCCTACCCGTGAAGGTTGATGTCTTTTTCACGCAGATAATCGATACAGTTTTGACCGCACCCAGCGACGGCGGCATAACCCGGCGACGACGCCAGCAGGCCGGCGAGCAAACCGGCAAACCGGGAAATGTCTTTGCCCAGGCGTAAACCTAACGGGCCGGTTTTTGCCGGCGCAATAGGGCACGTTTCACCACCGCTCATCACAACGCCGTCGTGTCATTAAGGCAGCGCGGTATAACGGAAGTGAGAGAAACGTACATTGCCTTCGCCCGAGGCATAGATAGCCGGTCGTAACGCCTGAAAATCGTAGCCGACGTTTTGGTTGTAGCCCGAGACTTCCATCTGTACGCCGTACTTGGTCCATTTTTCGCCATCCGGGCTGGTATAAAGCGTCAAAATGTTACGTCGGTTGACCAGTCGCAGATGCACCGCATTGCCGGTGATATCGGCAATTTTGGCGCCGTTGCGTTCCAGCCCGTAACGGTGCATGACCGTCCCGTTGGCGTTAAACGCTAAACCGGCGTACAGACGGTTACTATAAAACAACAGCAGCCCGGCTTGCGCTTTGGGTTCAAACGCTATTTCGACATCCACCTGATAAGCGAGATCGCCGGCATTAATAAACAGGGGCGTGGTGTCTTTAGGAGAGCGGCCTTTGGCGCGCAGAAGCAAGCTGCCGTTGTCAAAGCGAATCCGCGCTTTTTCATTTTCACCCGGCATATAGAAACTCCAGACGCTGTCGAACACCGCTGGCCGAAAACTGTCTGAAAAGGCCATGCCATGGGGTACGGCATGGCCGCCGACGGGGCGGGGAATCGGCTTGCCGACGTCATAACCGGCGGAGATAAACCACCCGTCCGCCGTCCATGTGATCGGCTCCAGCAGCGTCTGTCGTCCCAGCGTCATGAAGCTGTTTTCATAGCCGTGATAAACCATGTACCACTGGCCATCCATTCCTTCCACCAGCGTCGCATGGCCGCGTGACCACCACTTTTCGCTCGCGCTCTGCGTGCGGATAATCGGGTTATAGGGAGAGTTTTCCCAGGGACCGTTGATGGAGCGCGATCGTGCAGCGATGACCATATGCCCGGTGGGCGGACCGGCCGTGCCGCCTTCAGCCAGCACCATGTAGAAGTAATCGCCATGCTTGAGCATCTTTGGCCCTTCCTGCGAAAAACTTTCTACATCCCATTCCTCCGGATATTGCCAGCCGGCGTATACCGTTTTAGCGATACCGGCCTCGCCGTCGGCAACCGAGAGACCATCGTCCCGCAGTTGCACGCGAACACCGCCGGACATAAAAATGTAGCGTTTGCCGTCTTCACCGACGGCGTGGCCGGGATCGCTGGTGGCGCCGTTGCCGCCCTTATCGTTTTTAACCACGATCTCACGTGGCGGCGTCCAGGCTCCGCGGATGTTATCGGCGGTAATCACATAGAATTTCTTGGTTTTGGCGCCGGAAACCGGGTCGGTCTTATTGGTAATAAAGTAGAGGTAGTACTTATCGTTGTGCTTCACCAGTTCCGGTGCCCAGATAGAATCTACCGGCGTCGTGACCGCCGGGCCGACCGGCTGCCAGTTAATCAGATCCTGCGAATGCCAGATAACCAGACCGGGAATGGCATCAAAAGATGAGAAGGTCATGTAATAGTCATGGCCGTCTTTCAGGATAGTCGGGTCGGGATGATCGCCGGACATAATCGGATTGAGATAGCAGCCGTTAGCCAAATCCGCCTTGCGTTGATGTTCAATACCTTGGGCCCAGGACGCGACGGCGCTATCGCCACAAGGGGCAACGGGGCCTTCCCCATAGGCGGCCAGTGCGATGAACGCCAGTAGCCCGGCCGTACATTTCATCCAATGCCTCATACTATCTCCCTGGCTTATGAAAATAGAGGGGGACCCCGAGCGATAGCGGGATATAGCCCGATATCCTCCAATAATATTGATGAGTTTTCCGTGACTCTGCTCGAATCAGCGGGTATTTCTTTGACGGCACTCAGGTTGAGCGCCGTGTCGGGCAAGGGCGGTACGCGTTCTCACTATGCTAAAATGGTCTACGGTTTGTCAGGCGCGGGCCTGATGAGGCAAGGGTTTTGCATGGAAAATACCCTTCATGGCGGTATGACGGCATGGTGGTATTCGATGCCGTATGGAGAGAAGAGAGAATGATAGCGGACCCTTCAACGACAATTCGTTTTCTGATGGCATCGCGTCAGTGTGAGCTGAACAGCCTGCGCGGGCTGCTGCAAAGCGGCGAACTGGTGGGGCGCATCAGTCAACTGGTGCACATGCTGCAACGGGAACGAGGAACATCCAACCTGTTCCTGTGCTCGGATGGGCGGCTGTGTGCCGATGAGTTATCGCAACGCGAGCAGGATGTACAACAGGCCGAATCGCAGTTTATGGCACAACTGGATGACCTGGCGCAGCGTGCCAGCCTGCTGCCGCAAGCCAGCCGGTTGTTCAGCCGTGTCGCCAGCGTGGTGTATACCCTGGGGCTGTTGCCGTCGATGCGCCAGCAGATGCGTCAGCGTGCGTTACCGCAGTCGGATGTGATGACGGTATTTAACGACAGCATTCGCCACCTGCTGACGCTGGTGTTTGAAGTGTCGGATACCGCAGCGGAGCCGATGATTGCCCGTGCGCTGGTGGCGATGTTCAGCTTTATGCAGGGTAAGGAGCTGGCCGGGCAGGAGCGGGCGGTCGGCGCGGCGGCGTTTGCCGCCGGTGAGTTCCCGGTCAGCGTTCAGCAGACGTTGCTGGATTTGATCGACCGTCAGGAGCGTTGCTTCGATACCTTTACCCATTTTGCCGACGACGCCAGTCGGGAACGCTGGCAATCGCTGGCGACCGACCGGGAGTTTGAGCGGTTGCGCCGCGTCGCCTGCACCCGGGTGCCGGATAATCTGTCGCCGGACGGCGGTTTGCAATGGTTCGCGCTGGCGACGGCGCGAATCGATGCCATGAAACAAATAGAAGACCAACTGGCGCAGACGTTGATGCAACTGTGCCGTGATCGTATCGCCGCGGCCGAACAAGCCTGCCTTGATCAACAAGCCGACGTCGCCGGCCTGATGGCGATGCAGCAGGGAGAAGATCACAGCTATTCGGTATTTATCGCCCATTCAGAGGTGGAGCAGAGCCGGAGCGGGCAAGGCGGCTGGCTGGACAGCGACGGCGTGCGGCCACAACTGGGCCGTTCGTTGTTGTCGCTGGTGCAGCAGCAGACGCGGCGATTGCAGGCGCTGGATCATGAACTGGCGGCGATGCGTGCGACGCTGGATGAGCGTCGCCAAATCGACCGGGCCAAAGGGTTATTGATGCAGCATCGGGGCTTGAGCGAGGAGGACGCTTATAAAACCCTGCGCCGCATGGCGATGAACCAGAACAAAAAACTCATCGAGATTGCTACCGCGATGCTGGCGGTGGCCGATGTATTTCAGGAAGGCCCCTGACGGGAGCAGCGCGACATCGTCGTGCACGGAATGCACATAAAATGTGCGCCCGGTGCCAGATAACAGTGCAGTTGCAGGCGGCAACCCCGCGGCAAAGTGAGGCTCCGCTTCGATACCCGGCTGGTTTTCCAATCTGTCGGATATCCCGGCTGAATTGATCCAGCTCAATATTTGCTACGCCGCCGGCGAGCAAAATAGCCCCATCGGGACACGTCGGCGAGTCGGCGCGGCATGGACAGTCTACTCAATGCACTGTTCGGTCATAGGGATATCTGGCAGGTTGGCACATCCCTTGCTTCATCTCCGGTAACAATTCACTGCGGCTTTTCCGTGCCAATGGCGGCGCGGGAAGACGCTGGGCAAAGGCGCCCATAAGCGTGCGATTTTTCGCATGGCTTATGGGCGCCTTTTTGTTTTTGCCGCCGAAAGGCGGGTTGCCGAGGTGTCGTTGATGAGTGATTCCACAACCGATAACAAAACTGATAACCCAATACCCATGTTGTCCCGTCGCCGGTTTCTGATGGGGAGCGCCGCGCTGGGCGGTGCCATGCTGCTGCCGGGAATGCCTGGGATAATGAACAGTGCCTGGGCCGCCGGTTCAGATGCTCCGGAACAAAAAGAGGTGCGCGTCGGTTTTATTCCGCTGACGGATTGCGCTTCGGTGGTGATGGCGTCGGTCAAAGGGTTTGATAAGAAATACGGCATCACCCTTGTGCCGAGTAAGGAAGCGAGCTGGGCGGCGGTGCGCGACAAGCTGGTGTCGGGTGAACTGGACGCCGCCCACGTGCTCTATGGGTTGTTGTACGGCTTGCAGGCCGGTACGTCGGGGCCGCAGCACAACATGGCGGCGTTGATGACCCTCAACAACAACGGCCAGGCGATCACCCTGTCCAACACGCTGCGCGAAGCGGGCGTGACGGATGCCGCCAGCCTGAAAAAGTTTATATCAGCCAGTCCGGCCGGGACGTACACCTTCGCCCAGACGTTCCCCACCGGCACCCACGCCATGTGGCTCTACTACTGGCTGGGCGCCGCCGGCATCAACCCGTTTGACGACGTGCGCACCGTGGTGGTGCCGCCGCCGCAAATGGTGGTGAACATGAAGATCGGCAACATGAGCGGTTTCTGCGTCGGCGAGCCCTGGAACCAACGCGCGATTACCGATGGCCTTGGCTTTACCGCCGCCACGTCGCAGGAGATCTGGCCGGATCATCCGGAGAAAGTCCTCGGCACCAGCGCCGCCTGGGTAAACGCTAACCCTAACACCGCACGGGCATTGACGGCGGCAGTGCTGGAAGCTTCGCGCTGGATAGACAGCTCGGACGATAACCGGCGCGAAACCGCGCGCGTCATCGCCGGGCGGGCCTACGTCAATACCCAGGAGGAGACGATTGTCGGGCGCATGTTGGGGCAATACGACAACGGCGCCGGTAAACGCTGGCAGGATGCGCACGCCATGCGCTTCTACCACGACGGCGAAGTGAACTTCCCGTATTTGTCCGACGGGATGTGGTTTCTCACCCAGCACAAACGTTGGGGCCTGCTGACGCAGGAGCCGGATTATCAGGCGGTAGCCCGTCAGGTCAACCGCATTGATATCTACAAACAGGCGGCCGGCGCGGTCGGTAACGTGCCGTTGCCGTCCGGCGAGATGCGCAGCAGCGTATTGATTGACGGTAAGCGGTGGGACGGCAGCGATCCGGCCGGTTATGCCAACAGCTTCAGCGTGAATGTCAGCGTGAAAAAGTAACGGAGAGCGACCATGAAAACGCAAGCCCAGATTCTTTCGATCGTCCCTGACGCTGAACCGGAAAAAACAAGCGCCGCCACCGATGCCGTCGTGGTGGCGTTACCCGAAGCGGCAACCATACCGCCGGCAGATGAACCGGCGGTAACAGCGCCGCGCCCTGTCTGGCGGCAGCGCCTGAGCAACGGGCTGTCCCGGTTGCTGCCGGGAGGACTCGGTATGTTGTTGCTGTTGGCGGTCTGGCAAATCGCGGCATTGAGCAGCAAAGGTTTCCCGACGCCGTGGCAGACCTGGCTGGCAGCACAAAGCATTTTTGCCGAGCCCTTTTACGTGGCCGGGCCTAACGATCAGGGTATCGGCTGGAACGTGCTGGCGTCGCTGGAGCGTGTCGGTATTGGTTTCGGGCTGGCGGCGCTGGTGGGCATTCCCGCCGGTTTCCTGATTGGCCGTTTCCGGTTTATGGCGGCGATGTTCAACCCGATTATTTCGCTGTTGCGTCCGGTCAGCCCATTGGCGTGGCTGCCCATCGGCCTGCTGCTGTTTCAGCGTGCCGAACCGGCATCCAGTTGGACCATTTTCATCTGCTCGATCTGGCCGATGATCCTCAACACCGCCGAAGGAGTGCGCCAGATCCCGCAGGATTACCTGAATGTAGCGCGGGTATTGAAGCTGTCCGAATTCACCATCATGCGCAAAATCCTGCTGCCGGCGGTATTGCCGAGCGTGCTGACCGGGGTGCGGTTGTCGATCGGTATCGCCTGGCTGGTGATCGTGGCGGCGGAAATGCTGACCGGCGGCATCGGCATCGGTTTTTGGATCTGGAACGAGTGGAACAACCTCAATGTGCCCAACATCATCATCGCGATTCTGGTGATTGGCGTGGTCGGGCTGTTACTTGAGCAAGGGCTGATGTTGCTGGCCAAACGCTTCAGCTATGAAACCCGTTAAGGAGAAAACGATGCGTAATCAACCGATTATCCGTATTCAGCAGGTGAGCCAGCGTTTCTCCACCGCCAGCGGCTCGTTCGTGGCGCTCGATAACGTGAGTTTCGATATTCATGCCGGGGAAACCCTGAGTCTGATTGGGCACTCCGGCTGCGGCAAATCGACGCTGCTCAACCTGATTGCCGGGTTAACGCTGCCGACCCGCGGCGGTCTGCTGTGCGACAACCGTGAAATCGACGGTCCGGGGCCGGAGCGGGCGGTGGTATTCCAGAACCATTCGCTGCTGCCGTGGCTCACCACCTACGACAACGTGGCGCTGGCGGTGAAACAGGTGTTTCGCGGTCAGATGGGCAAGGCCGAAATGCACGAATGGATTGTCCATAACCTCGAACTGGTGCACATGGGGCACGCGCTGAACAAGCGCCCGCACGAGATTTCCGGCGGCATGAAGCAGCGGGTGGGCATCGCTCGCGCGCTGTCGATGAAACCCAAGGTGCTGCTGATGGACGAACCGTTCGGTGCGCTGGACGCGCTGACCCGCGCCCATTTGCAGGATGCCGTCATGGATATTCAGCAGCGACTGAATACCACCATCGTGCTGATTACCCACGACGTGGATGAAGCGGTGCTGCTTTCCGACCGAGTGCTGATGATGACCAACGGCCCGGCCGCCACCGTGGGAGAAATCATGACGGTGGCGCTGGAACGACCGCGTTCCCGCGTGGCGCTGGCGGATGACCCGCGTTATCACCAGTACCGCCAGCAGGTGCTGCATTTCCTCTACGAGAAACAGCCGCACGCGGCTTGACGGGAGGAAACGATGATCGCGCATCTGGTTGTCATCGGTAACGGCCTGTCCAGCGCCCGGCTGGTAAAGAAACTGGGGCAGCTTGCCGCGCAACGCTACCGCATCACCCTCATCGATAGCGAGCCGCGCGCCAGCTATAACCGCGTGCTGCTCTCCTCGGTGCTGGGGGGCGAAAAAAAATTTGAAGAGACGCAATTGGAGTCCGCGCCCGAGGCGATGGACGTGACGGTACTGACCGGCGAGTCGGTAGCGCGTATCGACAGGGCGACACGGGAGGTCATCACCGATCGCCGCCGTCTGGCGTATGACCAGCTGGTGCTGGCGACCGGTTCACGTCCGTTGATGCCGCCGTTGCCGGGCATCAACCTGCCGGGCGTGACCGGCTTTCGCACTATGGATGACGTCGAGCGGATGTGGGCGGCGGTAAGGCAGGGCAAGCCGGTGGTGGTGGTAGGCGGCGGATTGCTGGGTATTGAGGCTGCCGCCGCGTTGCGCTTACAAGGCGCCACGGTGACGTTGCTGCACCGCCACCCCCGGCTGATGGAGCGCCAACTTGACGATGTCGCCAGCGACCTGCTGTGCGCCCGTCTGCACGAACGCGGCATTCGTTGCCTGACCGGTGTACAGATCCAGTCGTTTATCGGTAATGAAAGGCGCGGGAGCGGCCAGGTCGAAGCGGTGGCGCTGGCGGACGGTACACGTCTTCCCGCCGGTCTGGTGGTGGTGGCGACCGGTGTACAGCCGGTATGTGAGCTGGCTCGCGACAGCGGCCTGCCGTGCGGGCGCGGCATTGTGGTGGACGGCCAGTTACGTACCACCGATGAATACATCAGCGCGTTCGGCGAATGCGCGGAGGTGAACGGGGAGACGGTAGGGTTGGTAGCGCCCTGTCTGGCGCAGGCGGATGTACTGGCTGCCAGACTGGCAGGGCAGCCGGTAGCGGATTACACGCCGACGGCACTGGCCACCCGGCTGAAAGTCACCGGGATTGACGTGGTGAGCGCAGGCGAACTGCACCCGCAGCCGGGTGATCGGCTCCACACCTTGTCGGACCCGCTCGGCGGTCATTACCGCCGTCTGATATTCCGCGACGATCGGTTATGCGGTGCGCTGTTGTTCGGTCATGTCAGCGACAGTCCGCAACTGCTGGCGGCCATGGAGGCCAGGCTGCCATCGGCGCCGTCGTCGCTTTTGTTTGGTCTTTCTTTTCCTGAAGTAGACAGTCGGCCTGAAGCCGTAAGGATTTCTGTCATGAGTAAACCCGTATTGGTGGTAGTGGGGCACGGCATGGTCGGTCACCACTTTCTGGAGCAACTGGTGGAGCGCAACCTGCACCAACAGTATCACGTGGTGGTGTTTGGTGAGGAGCGCCACCCGGCCTATGACCGGGTACATTTGTCCGAGTATTTTGCCGGTCGCAGCGCCGAATCGCTGTCGATGGTCAGTGAAGGTTTTTTCGAGCAGAGCGGTATTGAGCTGCGTACCGGCTGTCAGGTGATGGCTGTCGATCGTCAGCGCCGCTGCGTGCGCGACGCGAACGGTCAGGAAATGCCTTACGATCGCCTGGTGCTGGCAACCGGCTCCTATGCGTTTGTACCGCCGATCAAAGGCAATGATCGCCCCGGCTGTCTGGTCTATCGCACGTTGGACGATCTGGATGCGATTGCCGACTACGCGCGCGAATCGCGCAGCGGCGTGGTGGTCGGCGGCGGTCTGCTGGGGCTGGAAGCGGCCAATGCGCTGCGCCAACTGGGGCTGGAGACCCATGTGGTAGAGTTCGCGCCCCGGTTGATGGCGGTGCAACTGGATGATGGCGGCGCACAGTTGCTGCGGCGCAAAATTGAAGCGTTGGGCCTGCATGTGCACACCAGCAAAGAAACGCTCGCCATTACGGCAGGTGAGCAGGCGCGTCACCGCATGAACTTTGCCGATGGCTCGTCGCTGGAAACCGATCTGATACTGTTTTCCGCCGGTATTCGCCCACGCGTTCGGCTGGCGAGTGAGGCCGGGCTGGAGATAGGCACGCGCGGCGGCATCGTGATTGACGATCATTGCCAGACCTCGGATGACGCTATCTTCGCCATCGGCGAGTGTGCGGTATGGCAAGGGCAGATCTTCGGGTTGGTGGCGCCGGGCTACCAGATGGCGCGCACCGTCGCCGCCCAACTGGCCCGGTCGGCGCAGCAGGAACAGCAGGAGCAGTCTTTTACCGGTGCTGACATGAGCACCAAACTCAAGCTGTTAGGGGTGGATGTGGCCTCGATCGGCGATGCGCACGGCAAGACCGAAGGCAGCCAGAGTTATCAGTGGAACGACGAGCCGAACCAGGTTTACAAAAAAATCATCGTCTCGGCGGACGGCAAACGGCTGCTGGGCGCGGTGCTGGTGGGCGACAGCAGCGATTACAGCACGCTGTTGCAGATGAAACTCAACGACATGACGTTACCCGCGCACCCGGAAAGCCTGATTCTGCCAGCGCTGGACGGTGCCGCCCCGAAAGGGTTGGGTGTGGCGGCGCTGCCGGACAGCGCACAGATTTGCTCCTGCCACAACGTCAGTAAAGCGGATATTTTTGCGGCGGTAGACAACGGTTGCACCGATCTGGAGTCGCTGAAAGCCTGTACCAAGGCCGGCACCGGCTGCGGCGGCTGTGTACCGCTGCTCAAGCAGGTGATGGAATACCGGTTGCAGCAGTCGGGCATCGAGGTGAAAAAAGATATCTGCGAACATTTCGCTTATTCGCGTCAGGAGTTGTACCACCTGATCCGCGTTAACCGCATTCACAGTTTCGGCGAGTTGATCGCCCGTCATGGTCATGGATTAGGGTGTGAAATTTGTAAGCCGTTGGTCGGCTCGATGCTGGCATCCTGCTGGAACGACTATGTACTGAAACCTGAACACGTGCCGTTGCAGGATACCAATGACCGTTTTCTGGCCAACATCCAAAAGGACGGTACCTACTCGGTAGTGCCGCGTATCCCCGGTGGTGAGATAACCCCGCAAGGCTTGATTGCGATTGGGCAGGTGGCGGAACGCTATCACCTGTACACCAAAATCACCGGCGGCCAGCGGGTCGACTTGTTCGGTGCGCGACTGGAGCAATTGCCGGCTATCTGGCAGGAACTGATCGACGCCGGCTTTGAAACCGGTCATGCCTACGGCAAGTCGCTGCGTACCGTGAAATCCTGCGTCGGTTCCACCTGGTGCCGTTATGGCGTGCAGGATTCCACCGGGCTGGCGATTGCGCTGGAGCACCGTTACAAAGGGCTGCGCTCGCCGCACAAGCTCAAGATGGCGGTTTCCGGCTGTACTCGTGAATGCGCCGAAGCGCAGGGTAAAGACATCGGCGTGATCGCCACCGACAAGGGCTGGAACCTGTATGTGTGCGGCAATGGCGGTATGAAACCGCGTCATGCCGACCTGTTCGCCAGTGATCTGGATACCGAGACGCTGTTCCGGTTTATCGACCGCCTGCTGATGTTTTACATCCGTACCGCGGACCGGCTCCAGCGCACCAGCGTCTGGCTGGATAATCTGGAAGGCGGCGTCGACTACCTGCGTCAGGTGGTGATCGACGACAGTCTGGGGGTTGCCGATGAGCTGGAAAGCGAGATGCGCCATGTTATCGACAGCTACCAGTGCGAGTGGCAGACCACGCTGGCGCATGACGAAAACCGCGCATTGTTCCGCGCCTTCCTTAACAGCGATACCCCGGATGAAGCGGTGGTGATGGTGCCGGAACGCGGTCAGATTCGCCCGGCGCGCCCGGAAGAGAAAAAGCCGACCACCGCATCCGATGCGTCTGGCACCGATGGCTGGCAGTGCGTCGGTTTCCTCAGCGATATTCCGGCGAATGCGGGGATGGCGGCGCGCGTCGGGCATCAACAGGTGGCGTTGTTCCATCTCCCGGCCGCGCAACCGGGGCAGGCGGCGCGCGTATTCGCGCTCGACAATCTGGAGCCGGGCAGTGGCGCCAACGTGCTGTCGCGCGGCATTGTCGGCGACGTGGCGGGCGAGCCGGTGGTGATTTCGCCGTTGTACAAAAAACGTCTGCGCCTGCGTGACGGCGTCAGCCCGGATGACAGCCAACTGCGGGTACGTGCCTGGCCGGTGCGCATCGTGCAGGATCGGATCTGGGTGGCCGCTGAGCCGATAAGCGTGGTCGCGGCCGACATGGCGGAGGTGTTATGAGCGGCTGCCGCACCACCTGTCCTTACTGCGGCGTGGGTTGCGGAGTGATTGCCACTGCGCAACCGGACGGGAGGGTGACCATTGAAGGCGACAGCCGGCACCCGGCCAATCAAGGGCGGTTGTGCGTCAAAGGTTCGGCGCTCGGCGACACGCTGAGCCTGCAAGGGCGGCTGTTGTGGCCGCTGGTTGACGGGCATCGTGTCGGTTGGGAGCAGGCGCTGGACCGGGTCGCGCAGTCGCTCGGCGATATCATTGCGCAGCACGGCCCGCAGGCGGTGGCGTTTTACGGTTCAGGGCAGTTGCTGACTGAAGACTACTACGTCGCCAACAAGCTGATGAAAGGATTCATCGGCAGCGCCAACATGGACACCAATTCCCGGTTGTGCATGGCTTCGGCGGTTATCGGCTACAAACGGGCGCTGGGCGCCGATGCGGTGCCGTGTAACTACGAGGATATCGAGCAGGCGGATCTGGTGGTGCTGGTCGGCTCCAACACCGCCTGGGCACACCCGGTGGCGTATCAACGGCTGATGCAGGCCAAACAGCAGCGCCCGCACATGCGGGTGGTGGTGGTGGACCCACGCTGGACCGCCACCTGCGATGCGGCGGACTTACATCTGCCGCTGGCGCCCGGCAGTGATGCCGGGTTGTTCAACGGATTGCTGCGCTGGCTGGCGCAGCAGAACGTGCCGCCGCCCGACGCGCTTAGCGGGGTGGAGGCGGCGCTGGCGGCCGCCGATGAGTGGACGCCAGAGCGGGTAGCTGAATTCTGCCGGTTACGGCACGAGGACGTGGCCTGCTTCTACCAGTGGTTCAGCGAGACCGACAAGGTGGTGACGCTCTATTCGCAGGGCATTAACCAGTCTGCGTCCGGCAGCGACAAATGCAACGCGATTATCAACGCGCATCTGTTCAGCGGCCGTATCGGCCGGGCCGGATGCGGTCCGTTTTCGATTACCGGTCAGCCGAATGCGATGGGTGGCCGTGAAGTGGGCGGGCTGGCGAATCAACTGGCGGCGCACATGGGGTTTAGCCCGCAAGAGGTGGCGCGGGTCGGCCGTTTCTGGGGCAGTGACCGGGTTGCGTCGGCACCGGGGCTGATGGCGGTGGATCTATTCCGTGCCATCGAAGCCGGGCAGGTGAAGGCGGTGTGGGTAATGGGCACCAACCCGGTGGTGTCTATGCCGGAAGCAGACCGGGTGCGGCAGGCGCTGTTGCGTTGCCCGTTGGTGATCGTCTCCGACGTAATGCGCCACACCGACACCACGGAATGTGCCGACATCCTATTGCCGGCGCTGGCGTGGGGGGAAAAAGACGGCACGGTGACCAATTCTGAACGGCGTATTTCCCGCCAGCGTGCATTCCTGCCCGCGCCGGGCGAAGCGAAGGCAGACTGGTGGATTGTGTCGCAGGTCGCAACACGTATGGGGTTCGGCGACGCATTTGATTACCGCCATCCGGCGCAGATCTTTCGTGAACACGCCGCCTTGTCCGGGTTTGAGAATCAGGGCCAGCGCGCTTTCGACATCAGCGCGCTGGCGATGCTCAGCGATGAGCAATGGCAACAACTTGCCCCGGTGCAGTGGCCGGTGACCACGCATGCCGATGGCGGTACCGCACGGTTGTATACCGACGGTCGCTGCTGGCATCCGGACGGTAAGGCGCGGCTGCTGGCAATCACCCCGCAATTGCCGGTCAATCCACCGTCGCCGGCGTATCCACTGGTGCTCAATACCGGCCGGGTGCGTGACCAGTGGCACACCATGACCCGCACCGGCAAGGCCGCACGCCTGATGCGGCATCTGCCGGAACCTTACTGCGACCTGCATCCGCAGGATGCACTAAACGCCGGCGTGCATGATGGCGAGCTGGTGCGCATCAGCGCCGGTTCGGGCTGGATGCTGGCGCGGGCGCAGGTCCAACGCGGTCAGCAACTCGGCAGCATTTTTGTTCCTATGCACTGGAACCGGCAGTTCAGCACACAGGCGCGTGTCGACAGCCTGGTCGCGGCGGTGACCGATCCCTATTCCGGGCAGCCGGAAAGCAAACAGTCGCGGGTACGCATTCAGCGCTGGCCCGCCGTCTGGTTCGGCGAGCTGTTTGTCCGCGGCGACGCGGCAACGCCGGACTGCGGCTACTGGAGCCGGATTACCGCCGACGGGGTGTCGCATTACGTGATTGCCGGCGAACGCACGCCGGAACACTGGCTCGACTGGCTGACCCGGCAATATGACCTGAGCGACGTTGAATTTCAGCAGGCGCAGGGGGATGACCGGTTGTTTCATGCGGTTGGCTGGCAGGGCGAGCAGGTCGCCGTGGCGCTTTATGTGGGGGCGCATCGTCCGCAACTGGCGCGTGAGGCGGTGCTGGCGGCGTTTGCCTCGCCGCCGCAACATACGCCGGACAGACTGGCATTGCTGGCAGGTTGTGCGCCGCAGGGGGAAATACCGCAGGGTGCGACCATTTGCAGCTGTTTCGCGGTTGGTGAGCAGCGCATTGTCGATGCCATCCGTCAGGGCTGTCACAGCGTGGCGCAACTGGGGGAACACCTGCAATGCGGGACCAATTGCGGGTCCTGCATACCGGAACTGAAGGCGTTGCTGCAACAGTATGCGACGCCGGATACATTGCGTCGGGCGGGCTGAGCCGCGCCCGGATTAAGGAGTGACAACATGAACCCTACTCTGAATACGCTGATGGCGCGTGGCCATCAACGCCAGCCGCTGCTGGCAGGCGATGTCTGGCTGGTGGGGGCCGGTCCGGGCGACGCCGAATTACTGACTATCAAAGCGCTGAGGGCGATTCAGCAGGCGGATGTGGTGGTGCATGACCGGCTGGTTTCCGCCGATATCATGGCGTTGTTACAACCGGAGACCTTGCGCATCGATGTCGGCAAGCAGCAGGGCAACCACGCGCTGCCGCAACCGCAAATCAATCAACTGTTGATGGAACTGGCGCAAGCCGGGCAACGCGTCGTGCGCTTAAAAGGCGGCGACCCGTTTATTTTCGGGCGCGGCGGCGAGGAGATGGATTATCTGCATCGGCAGGGCGTCCGTTG
The DNA here is from genome assembly GCF_000406105.1 of Dickeya chrysanthemi NCPPB 402. Classification (NCBI taxonomy): domain Bacteria; kingdom Pseudomonadati; phylum Pseudomonadota; class Gammaproteobacteria; order Enterobacterales; family Pectobacteriaceae; genus Dickeya; species Dickeya chrysanthemi. The sequence continues at coordinate 1,492,523 of NZ_CM001974.1, forward strand.
CCATGTGGTGCCGGGGATTACTGCCGCCACCGGTTGTGCGGCGGCGGTAGGGTTGCCGTTGACGCACCGGGATTGTGCCCAGTCGGTACGATTTATCACCGGCCATGCCCGTGACGGCGAGCCGCAACTGGACTGGGAAACGCTCGGCGCAGGCCAGCAAACGCTGGTGTTTTATATGGGGCTGAGTCATGCCAGCCGTCTGTGCCAGAAGCTCATGGCTCATGGCCTGCCCGCCGGTACGCCGCTGGCGATTATCGAGCGGGGGACGCAGCCGGAACAACGCGTGATGACCGCGACGCTCGCGACCTTGCCCGCGCTGATGGCACGTTATCAACCGCAGTCGCCCAGTTTGCTGGTGGTGGGGGAAGTGGTGCGTTTTTGTCGCTATCCGGCGCTGACGGTGGCCAGCGAAGCGCTGATGAAGGTGGGAACGGCGGCATAAGCGACTGCCGCCCGACAGTGGGCGGTAGCCTGATGAAAGGATGTGTTATCTTCTGAGCCCGATCTCATCGACCAGCGCATTCATTTGCCCGGCGATCAGAACGGTGATGTTTTCATCTTTCAGGTTGCCTTGCTCGTCGAAACCACCGGCAAAGGCGTTAGCGAAGACTTCCGGCTTGTTCAACACATGAATATTCAGGTAGACGCAACTCTGGCGTAAATGATACTGCGCCCGCGAGGTGCCCATACCGCCGCCGGCTCCCATCAGCGCTGCCGGTTTGCCGCTCAGAATGGTGGTATCCGGCAGGCGGGATAACCAGTCCAGAATATTTTTCAGTGCCGGCGCCATCGAATAATTGTATTCAGTACAGGCAAACACGAAGCCATCCGCCTCACTGGCTTGATTGGCGATGCGTTGTACAGACTCAGGTACTTCGGTCAAATCGGCGTTATAAAACGGTACATCCAGCAGGTCGGCAATCTCCAGCGTGGCATACGCGGGCAGTACCGACTGCGCGGCACGCAACAATCCCCGGTTGGCAGAGGCTTTGCGCAGGCTGCCGACAATACCTAATAATTTTATTTGATTCATGGTGTTGTCCTTTTTGTGTGAAAAGAAAATCACCAGGATAACGTCGGCGCGCACTGCGTCGTCGTTTGTCCCTGACTCGTCATAGCATAGAGCGTGGGGGGAAAATTGCCATGTCAATAATGTGAGGTTGCACTTAATATGATGCCCTTACTGGAGCAATCGACTTGTTATAAGGGCATGATTAAGCGGATCAGTCAAATAGCGGTATAGGATGAAAATTATCAATAACCAATGAGGAACTTATTTTCATTTCATTCAGTATACGAGTAGCTAACGCAATATCCAGCATACCCATACCAAAGGGTGAATATATCCTTGGGCGCTGATAATTCGGTATGACTGATCCTTTGATCAAGTCGGCAATATTACCTTTTATGAAGTCGGTTCTCCCGCTAGCTTCTTGTGCTATATGTAAAGACGTTTTTGCCTTTACAGCATGATTGTGATCATCAACATAATTGTCAGCATTCAAAATAACATTTTCACCCAGATCCCTGAGTGAAATATGTAACAGTGTTGGGTTGTGAGAGAATAGGTTATGATCGTGGATATGTGGCGCCACTGCTGATGTAGCAAAAACAATCATATCCGAGCGTGTAATAGTATTGGCTATTGTTGCTGACTCAACGGGTATATTGGTCATTGACTGGCATTTATCTATAAAGGATGAGCACTTATCGTGAGAAGTATCATTAACGAGAATGTTTTTAATACTCCATCCTGAGTTCAGAAAGTACTCCAGAATATGAAAAGAGATAAGGCCAGTTCCAATGATACCGAGACGCTCGATATGATTTTTCTTATCATGCAGATATTCAGCTCCGGCAACTGCAGATGCTGCGGTTCTGATGGCGCTTATTTGGCTGCCTTCGATGCATGCGATAGGATACCCTGTTTTCCTATCATTCAGGATAATAACGGCCGAAGCCCGATTCAGCCCATCTTTAAGGTTCTCTGGGAAACTGCTTATCCATTTGATACCACAACTGCCTTCATCGGTGTTGATGGATGCTGGTAAAGCTATGATTCTGTTTTTTTCACTATCAGGGAATCGAAGGAAATAGCTGTCAGGGTTGGTTATTTTTCCATCATGAAATAAACAGTAACTTTCTTTCACGATAGTTGATATTTCTTTTTTGTTTTTTGATAGCCATGAGTGTACATCAGCTGATGTGATGACATAAAAATCATTTTTCATTTTTACCTCATTGGTAATATTGGTTTACCCAGTCAGGGTTATATATTGTGTCAAGATATTTATCTCCCATATCAGGAGATATAGCCACCACTGTATCCCCCGGATTTATCCGGTCTTGCATTAAGCGAATGGCAGCCAATACGGTTCCAGTTGATCCACCTAAAAGTAACCCATGCCTGGAAAGGTCATGGCATGCTTGTATAGTAGCGGCTTCATCTACATAGATTAACTCATCAAATACTGAGTATCTTCGAATATCAGGTGGATAGCTTGTACCCAATCCCGGGATCCTTCTTTTTGCACTGCAACCACCAAATGTAATAGAGCCATATGTGTCAACGGCGATTATTTTTGTTGATGGCGAATGTTCTTTTAAATAGCGGGATACTCCACCCAATGTTCCGGTGGTACCCGCTCCGATAAAAACATAATCGGGATTTGATATTTTCTGAAGAATATGCCTTCCAGTTGTATAATAATGGGCGTTAACATTATTTTTGTTTTCATACTGATTTATCCAAATAATATTACTATCGTTTTTTATTTTTCTTTTATATGGGCTATTCTGGTCCCAAGATAACCGCCTTGGTTATCTCTCTCGGTTACCGTAATCAGCTCTCCACCATAAGCTGCTATAGTTTTTGCTGCAACAGGAGACATATTGGGATCTCCGACGCAAATGAAAGTATACCCTTTCCATGCACAAATCATACTTAATGCAATGCCAAGATTTCCTGATGAACTTTCGATAATTTTATTGCCCTTCTTTAATATCCCTCTACGTTCAAGCTCTTCAAGCATATAAAGTGCCGGCTTGATTTTAATCGATCCGCTAACAGATAACCCTTCTATTTTTAAAATGATATCTCTGTCATTTATCCATTCTTTTAATGTCAAAAAGCAATCGTCTTGAATAAGAGGTGATATGTCATTAAAGAGCATAAATTATTGTTCCAGCAGTAGTTAAGTGAGTAATTTATTCATCTAATAGAATTAGTACTCGTAAAAGAGTGATGATTCAAATTAAACGTAATATCTTTTATCTATAAACGAATTTAAAATTATTTAATTTTAGAATAAGTATTTTAATCAATGGCTTATTTTTTATTTTTAAATTGAAATGCAGTTGTTTATATGTAATTTTGTTTTTAGATATAAATTATTGTCATAAGTTATTTATATTTCAAAACTATTATTTTTTGGTGGGTATAATATGTATGCTTGTTTAACGGAAACTTTTTTCCATACCAGCTTTCTTTGTGATAAGTTATTCTCACATGGAATGTGTTGGATCGTGAGGAATGTAAGAGGATTAGATTTTCAGGAGGTTAATGCTATCCACAGTAAACTATGTAGAATGAAAAATTTAACGGAAAAAGATCTTCAGGATTTGTCAGTAGCATACAAGGGATTGAGTGAGTCAGAAATATACCTTGCCAGACATTATGGTGTACCTGAGCGACATGCACTGGCTGTGTCTGATCGCGTGGAGGTAGCCGATTTTTCAGATCTGGCTTTGGAAAGGATTCATGATCGTATCAGGGAGAACAATGTATTTGGGGCGGTGATTTTTCTTGATGCGATATTAAGTGATACATGGTTGGACTTTTTTCATCATCGTGTTGTCAATGCACATTCTGCGGTACTACCTTATGCAAGAGGCATGTATGCCATTGAACAACTGGCTATTTGTGGTAAAACGGATAAAATGCAGGAAGCAGCAGGCGCAACCCTCCACTATGTTGATTCCGGCATTGATACGGGAAAAATTATTCATATAGAGAGATTAAGCCGGTTATGGGAAATGGAATCGATATGGGCGGTAAAAGGAGAGTCTTATTTGCTGGCGTTTGATTTGTTAAAAAAATATCTCGATTCTGAAAGAAAATTCTCTCAGGTAGATACAATCTCCTCTCCGACGGCCCATGAAAGTCCATTATTCCTTAGCCGCGATTTCACCGAAGAGCGAAAAAAATTATCAGAAAAAACATTTCTCTTAATGAAAGAGGCAATAAACCATGCTTGATGTTAACTGGCTATTATTCTTTGCGGCAAGTTTGACTATTAACGCTATACCAGGGGCAGATGTAGTGTATGTTACTGGAAACTACCATCGTTCCGGTTGGCCTGCTGCCTCGTTGTCTGCCTTGGGGCTGGCGTTGGGTTACTACTTTTACGTATTTATTACATGGCTTGGAGTAACAGCCGTAATTTTTTCTTTTCCCGCATTTTACACGCTGATTCAATTGGCCGGTGCAATATATTTATTATGGATGGGATATGATATTTATCGATCCAGACCTTCAGGTGTCCGTGGTGATAGTGAAAGTCAAGTGATCGGTAATGCTCGTTCTTTTTTGATGAATGGATTGGTCATCAGCATACTTAATCCTAAAGTCGGCGTATTTTTTGTCTCTTTTTTCCTCAATTTATCAATAAAAGCAGCCCAAGTTATCTGATCCTGATATTGGGGACGGTTTTTTGTCTGGGTGCGACATTTTTCAATATCTTCTACTGTTTTCTTACGGCACAATTAAAAAGACTATCCACAGGGCGTGTGGATTTTCTTTTGGGTACAGTACCGGGGGGGATTCTGATGTTACTGGGAGGCTGGATGATCTATGGTGCATTAAGCAGTTATATGAGCCGGTTGTGAAAAATCAATTTATCTGGCGGGATAAATATCAGGAGGTTTTGCCGGTGTGAGCAATACTCTAAGGCTCTTGTTTATCAATACCGTTAAAAACAAAGCCCGTGCCACCTGGCACGGGCTTTGTCGTTTCTTTATCATCGTTCCGGTTGCTGTAGCCGCGAGAAGCGGCGATTATTGCACCCGCACGTCGAAGCCGGGGAAGTATTGCTTCGCCAGTTTCTCGACGGTGCCGTCGTCTTTCACCTGTTTGATGGCTTTGTCCAGTTCGGCTTTCAATGCGGCGTCGCTTTTACGCAGGCCGAAACCGATGCCGCTGCCCAGAATCGCGGTGTCTTCCACCGGCCCGCCGATAAAGGCGAAACCTTTGCCTTCCGGCTTATCCAGAAAACCGGATTGGCCTGCCGCCGCCATCACCAGCGTACCGTCCAGACGGCCTGCCGCCAGATCGTCATAGGCCAGATTTTGATCTTTGTAGCTCGTCACCGTCACGCCTTTCGATTCCCAGTGCGCCTTGGCATACACTTCCTGAATCGAACCCTGCAACACACCGATATTTTTGCCTTTCAGTGCTTCGGCCGTCGGTGCCAGACCGGTATTCGGTTTGCCGACTAATTGGGTGGGAATACGGTAAATCGGCTGGGTGAAGTCGATCGCTTCTTTACGCTTTTCCGTGATGTTCATTGCGGAGTTGATGGCGTCGAACTTTTTGGCTTGCAGTGCCGGGATCAGCGCGTCAAAGGAGGCTTCTACCCAACTGCACGTGAAGTTGCCGGCCTTACAAATGGCGTTGCCCAGATCGATATCGAACCCTTCCAGTTGCCCTTTGGCATTTTTGCTTTCAAACGGCGGATATTCCGCTTCCAGACCAAAACGCAATTCGCTTTGCGCCAGTGCAACGGAAGAGGACAACAACCCTAGTGACAACATCAACATGCTTAGTTTTTTCATAGTGGGAACGATCTCCGGTAAATCAATCAGTAGTGTTCAAACGTTATCATCAAACAACCGTAGTCCTCGGGGGCCAATCAGGTACGGCATCGTTATTCGCAATACGCACTCATATTCGCAATGATCACACAACGCCGATTAACGGTGCGAGCCCGTTACCTGACATAAGGCTTTTGCGCCCGCCAGTAGCGTAGCGTCATCTTTAGAGAATGAAAGACGGATCAGCTTATTGTCGGTGCCATCGGTGTAAAACGCCGAGAGCGGAATGGTCGCCACACCGTGGTCGACGATCAGGCGTTTAACCATGTCGCCGTCGCTCTCATCGCTGAAGTGCGCGAAGCTGGCCAGTATGAAGAAGGAACCGGCGGAGGGTAGCAGCTCAAAGGGGCTGCCCTGCAACGCCTGCGTGAGCAGATCGCGTTTTTGTTGATAGAACTGGCCCAGCGACAGATAGGTCGCCGGGTCCGCCATGTATTCGGCAAAGGCGTATTGCATCGGCGTATCGGCGGAAAACATCATAAACTGGTGGATTTTGAGGATCTCATCCATCAGCGCTGCCGGAGCCAGGCAGTAACCGACGCGCCAGCCGGTAACGTGAAACGTCTTGCCAAACGACGAAACGATAACGCTGCGCGCCGCCAGCTCGCTGTGGGTTGCCATGCTGTGGTGGCGTTGCCCGTCAAAGACCACGTGTTCGTAGACTTCGTCGGACAGGATCACGATATCGGTGTTGCGCGTCAGGCGCGCCAGTTGCGCCAGGTCATCGGCGCTCAACACCTGACCACTCGGGTTATGGGGCGAGTTAATGATAATCATGCGGGTGCGCGGCGTGATGGCGGCCTGCACTTCGTCCCAATCGATGTTAAACCCCGGTACCGCCAGTTTCAGCGCAACCGGGGTTGCGCCTTGCAACCGTACAATCGGCGCGTAGCTGTCAAAGGAGGGTTCGAAATAAATCACCTCATCACCCGGATGCACCAGCGCAGAAATGGCGGAATAGAGCCCTTCGCTGGCACTGGCGGTGATCGTCACTTCCTGCCCGGCGTCATAATGCTGGCCGTACAAACGCCGCACTTTTTCCGCCACCACTTCTTTTAGCGATACCAGCCCGGACATCGGGGCATATTGATTATGACCTTCGGTCATGGCGCGGGTCACCCCGGCGATCAACTCAGGGGAACACGGAAAACTGGGCGCGCCTTGCGACAGATTGATGGCATGATGCTGACTGGATAACTGGCCAATAACGGTGAAAATGGTGGTTCCGACATCCGGTAATTTGGAACTAAACCGCACCGGGGTGTGAATCGGCATACGTGATCTCCGTGGGTTGCCGTTAATACACAAGACGTTAGTAACACAGTACGTCAAAACGTAATAAATGAATAACTATTCATGTATTAGACGTTGCCGGTAGTAGTACCACAATCGAATTGTTGTCATAATAGCCATGAGAAAAATGCATGGCTTGAGGCTGTTCCTGGTGATTTTATCCTCTGTCAGCGATAAGTTGCTGTGATGATGAGCCGCATGTCTGATGAAATGAGCGGCCGTTAGCATCAGTAATGCAGGATTAACCGGTCAATGGCAGTGCCCATTTTTTTGCATAGTTATGTAATCAATTTACTTATGGCTACCCGCCGGAGGGTATGGCTGAACATGAATAAACGTATCCCGCCGCTGAATGCGCTGCACGCGTTTGTGATCACCGCTCGTCATCTCAATTTCACCCGCGCGGCGGAGGAGCTGTTTGTGACTCAGGGCGCGGTGAGCCGGCAAATCGCCTCGCTGGAAGCGTGGCTGGGGTTTGCGTTATTTCAGCGCCACGCCCGCGGCTTGCGCCTGACTCCGCAGGGAAGTCGGCTCCTGCCGGAGGTCAGCGAGGTGTTCGAGCAACTGTTTCGGGTAACCGACCGGGTACGGGAAGGACGCTCGATCCGCATGAAAGCGCCGACCTGCGCCATGCGCTGGCTGGTGTCGCACCTGATGATGCTGGAACAGTCACGACCGGATCTCCATGTTGCCCTGACCACCACCACCGAGCACGGTGTCGATTTTCGCCATGAAGATTTCGATGTGGCGGTGGTGTTTGCGCCAGAGCGCGCACCCACACAGCATGACGGCAAATTGTTCGACGAGGTACTGTCGCCCGTGCTGGCGCCGCACTTGTTGTTAGCCGGGCAGGCGGCATTGGTGCCGGAACAACTGGCCCGGCTGACGTTGCTGCATCCCACCCATGATCAGCGCGACTGGAAATTGTGGCTAAAAACGCAGGGCATCAGTGAGCAGGTAATGCGCCGCAATCAGCAGTTCGACACCATGGATTTGGCGATCAGCGCGGCGATTCAGGGGTTTGGGATTGCTATAGCCGATGTGACGCTGGTGGCGGAAGATCTTCGCCGCCAGCGATTGACGATGCCGTTTGTCGGCACGGTGAGAACCGGCGCGGCCTATTATCTGGTGCACCGGCCCGGCACTCAGCCGGAATGGCTGACGGATTTTCTGACCAGCTTCACCGCCTGTTTATCGACGGATCAAGGCTGATGCAGCCAGGGTTCACACAGCCTGACCTGGCCTGCGTCGAAATCGACGCTCACACCGATGCCGAGCGGTAGGGTCAACATCGGGTGGGTGTGGCAACAGTCGAAATCCGCCAGTACCGGCAACGGTTGCCCGTCAGCGCACCGGCGCGCAGCCGATAACCGTGCTGTTCAAGAAAGGTTTTTGCCCGGTCAAACCGTGCCGGGGCAAAGTGTGTCGCTGGTGAGGAGGGCGAAAAGAAACCGATCGTGTCGCCCGGGCGCACCGGTGCAGGCAGTAACAGAGTATGAAACATAAATTTCTTTCTCCGAACAGGTGTCACAAAGGGTGATATTCAATCATAAGAATTTCTTTTTAATTAGCGGCCACGATAAAAAATAATTACTGACGTTTTTTTATAAATGGCTGACTTCAATAACATCAATAACGTTTCTCATGCGAAAAGTGGGTTACCGCCATGCAATTCTTCTTTTGAAACGCTATTCCATTCTATTTTGTGCGCCGGCTAAGAAAATTGCTAACCTTCTGTCATTACAAGGTTTTATATATAGTTCATTTCCTGTTTTCGTACAGACAACGCAAAAATACGCCGCCCGGCCTGGCGAATGCGGGATAACGGTATTGTCACTCGAAACATAACAACAGACGACATTACACAGCACAGGGTTAGTAGCCATGAAGATTTCGACACGATTATGGAGTTTCACCGGAATGCTATCGTTAGGCATTCTGATTATGGGCGCTATTGGTCTTTTTACTGCTGAAAAAGCTAATCAGTCGCTCAAAACCGTCTATGAAGATCGCACGGTGGTGCTGGCGCAGTTGGAAAAACTGGAATGGCTGGTGCAGCGTAACCGGGTATTGATCATGGATATGCTGTTATTACCGAATGCACTTAACAAACAACAACGTATTGATGAATTAAACCAGAATATGTCCCATATCGGCCAGGTATGGGCCGAGTACCGTGCGACCTACCTGACGCCGGAAGAAACGCGCCTGGCGGACCAGCTTGCCGAAAACCTGCAACGTTATCACCGGGAGGGCGTACAGCCGACGGATGCGGCAATCCGGGCGGGGCAAACCGATCTGGCGCTACGTCTTTACGACGACAAGGTCAGCGCGCTGGAAAAGCAGGGTCACGCACTGCTGAGTCAACTGGTGACGCTGCAGGTTGAGGTTGCCAGAGACGAGTACACCAGCTCGGTGCAACGTTATCAGTGGCTGAAAACGCTGGCTATTCTGGCGGTACTGGCGGGCATCGGCGGTGCCGCGGTGTTCGGCTGGTTGATGGTGCGCGGTATTGTCCGCAGCCTGTCGCAGGCGCAGGCGGCGGCCGAAGCGGTAGCGAATGGCGATTTAACCTATCCCATCAATGCCCGTGGGCGCGATGAGATTACTACGCTACTGAACACCCTGTCGCATATGCAGGAAAGTCTGGGCCGCATAGTCACGCAGGTGCGGCATGGCGCTGAATCGGTGAGGATGGCCAGCGGCGAAATTGCACACGGTAACCATGACTTGTCTGCCCGTACGGAATCTCAGGCCAGTGCGCTGGAGCAAACGGCGGCTTCCATGGAGCAATTGTCCGCGACGGTGAAACAAAATGCGGATAACGCCCGTCAGGCTAACCAATTAGCCCAGACGGCCAGCCAGGTGGCAGAACAGGGGGGAAGCGTGGTCACGCAAGTGGTCGACACCATGCGCGACATCAATGACAGCGCCCAGCGCATCGCCGATATCATCGGTGTGATCGACGGTATTGCGTTTCAAACCAATATTCTGGCGCTGAATGCGGCAGTGGAAGCGGCACGTGCCGGCGAGCAGGGACGCGGGTTCTCGGTCGTGGCTGGCGAAGTGCGGGCATTGGCGCAGCGCAGCGCAGAGTCGGCGCGGGAGATCAAAACGCTGATTTCCAACAGCGTGGAGCGGATCGAAAGCGGTAGCGCCCTGGCGGATAATGCCGGCCATACTATGCAGGATGTGGTGAATAGTATCCGCCGGGTGACGGATATTATGGGTGAGATCAGCTCCGCCAGCCATGAACAGAGCAGTGGGGTATCGCAAATCGGCGAAGCGGTGGTGAGTATGGAGCGTACTACCCAGCAAAACGCGGCGCTGGTTGAAGAGATGGCGGCCGCGGCGGGAAGCTTGAGCAGTCAGTCCGAGGAATTGGTGCAGGCGGTCGGGGTATTTCGGTTATCGGATCGGGCATCCGGCGCGCGGCCGGACACCCGTGTTGCAGAACAAGAGCTATTGCTGGGGTATCAGTAACCGATGGCGGCGCCAGCCGGTCGACGTGAATCGTTGGCGCCGTACAGATAACCTTCGCGTACCTTGCCGGAAACCGCCGAGTCGTTGCCGGAGTTGGCGGGGATAACGCCTTCCACACCGGGCAACCCGACCATGATCAGTTCAGTCGCGCCCCATGGTGTCTGTTCCACCATCTTATAGCCACGCTCTTTCAGCAGCGCGAGCGTATCGGCGGACAAGCCGCGCTGTTCATAGTACACCTCGTCCGGCAACCATTGATGGTGGATGCGTGGTGCGTCCACCGCTTCTTGCGGCAGCATACCGAAATCGAGAATATTCAGCGCGCTTTGCAGCGTGATGCTGATAATGCGCGACCCACCCGGCGAGCCGATCACCAGGAAGATCTTGCCGTCTTTGGTCACCAGCGACGGGCTCATTGATGACAGCGGGCGTTTGCCGGGCGCAATAGCATTGCGCTCACCCTGGACCAGTCCGTACAGGTTTTTTTCGCCGACTTTGACGGTGAAGTCATCCATCTCGTCGTTCAGGAAGAAGCCGGTGCCGGGGGCTATCACCACCGCGCCGAAACGGCCGTTCACCGTATAGGTGGTAGAGACGGCATTACCCTGACTGTCGACAATCGAGTAGTGGGTGGTTTCCGGTTTTTCATGCGGCTCCATACCGGGCTTGACCTGTTCGGACGGCGTGGCTTTGGTGTCGTCGATTTTTTTGCGGATCTCGGCGGCATACTCTTTGCTCAACAATCGGTCGGTGGGATTTTTGACAAACGCCGGGTCGCCCAGATAGGTGTTGCGATCCATGTAGGCGTGGCGCATGGCTTCGGTCATGACATGGATGGCTTGCGCCGAGTTGAACCCCATGCTCTTCAGGTCGTAGCCTTCGAGAATGTTCAGCGTTTCACACATCGTAATCCCGCCCGAGCTGGGGGGCGGTGACGAGATGAACTGGTAACCACGATAGTTGCAGGTGATGGGTTTGGTTTCGGTAACCCGGTAGTTGGCGAAGTCGGCGGCAGTCAGGATGCCGCCGCCTTTTTTGGCGGCGTCTTCGATTATCTGGGGGATTTTACCCTGGTAGAACGCATCCGGGCCTTTATCCGATATCGCCTGCAATGTGTTGGCTAAATCGGCCTGTACCAGCCGGTCGCCCGGCTGTAAGGCAGAACCGTCCGGGCGCAGGAAAATGCGCGCAGACTCCGGGTCTTGCTTAAACCGTTTGACGGTAGTGTCGAGGATATCGGTGTCGCCGCGGGTCAACACAAAGCCTTCCTGCGCCAGCCTGATGGCGGGCGCCATCACCTGAGCGCGAGTCAGCTTGCCGTACTTTTCGCGTGCGGTTTCCAGCCCCAGCACCGTGCCGGGAACACCCGCCGCCAGATAACCATACAGGCTGGCGTCTTTTTTGACTTTGCCGTCGGCATCCAGATACATGTTGGCAGAGGCGGCGGCCGGCGCGGTTTCACGGAAGTTGATAAATGTGTCCTGACCATCCGCCAGGTGAATCGTCATAAACCCGCCGCCGCCAATGTTGCCGCAACAGGGATTGACGACCGCCTGCGCGTAACCGACGGCGACTGCCGCATCAATGGCGTTGCCGCCCATTTTCAGAATATCGACACCGACTTGTGATGCCAGATGCTGTGAAGTCACCACCATCCCGTTCTTTGCTTCCACTGCGGGTATGGAAACTGCGTGGACGGCACCGCTGACCAGTAATGCCGCCAGACTTAACGGTAGCCGCCATTTTCCTGATGCCATAGAACCCCCTTGTTGTTTTATTGGCGTTGTTGTTAGTGCTGTGTTGGTTGTGTGTTCAGTCATGCATGTCGTATGCCATTTTTACGTTGAACAACATGGCGTTATCAGTGTAACCGCGGCGGCATGTCATGCCCGGAAAATCTTCAGGAATGTGATCGGACAAAATCTTATGCCGTTTCGCATCGAGCGTGATCTCCGTCAGGAGCGTGTTGCTCAGAAGCTGGAGCCGTTGCACACGGTGATGCTGCGTGTTCGCCTGCCCGGCGGCATTATCACGCCGCGCCAGTGGCTGGGCATCGACGCGTTTGCCCGCGACCATACCCAGTACGGCAGTATCCGTATTACCAACCGGCAAACGATACAATTGCGCGCTGTTCTGAAGAACGACATCAAACCGGTGCACCCACTGTTGCACCATCTTGGGTTGGACTCGCGAGCCACGGCAGGCGATGGCTGACCTTTGTCAGGCATCGCCTTCGTGTTAACCGCAAGCTATGTGAGCAGACAAGCGTTCGCGCTAGCTTCGGGCCATGTGTCGGGTGTAGGCATCGTGCACGGTGGTGACGATCTGCTCGCAGACGGCCTGAGTAGGAACACATTGCTGCCGGGTACGTCGACAATTTTCCGCAATATCGGGATCGTCCAGGATCTGGCGTAATTTCTCATCCAGGTTGTCGATATCGCTGTCTTTAAGCCATGTTCCGCATTTCATGGCGGTGACCCGGCGAGCGTTGTCGAACTGATCAAAGGCACTGGGAATAACCAGTTGAGGGATGCCGGCCGCGAAAGATTGCGCCATGGTGCCAATGCCGCCATGATGGAGAATGGCGGCGCACTGATGCAGGTATTGACTCAGGTTGATATGTCGCTCGACACGAATGCCGTCATCGTCGGCTAAATGGTGGTCTAGTTGGCTGATGATCAGACATTGATAACCTCGTTGGCGGGTTTTTTTGACCAGAGAGACGATCAATTCCCGCTTAGTGCTCAATGCCCAGCTCGGCATGAAAATCACGGTAGGCGCACGTGCAATGAAGCGTGCCAACTCATCATCTTGCTGGTTATCCAGCAAATTAAATAATGGAAAACCCACCTGACGGACATGAGCCGGCCAGTCTGGCAACGGGGAGGCAAACCATTCCGGGAACAGGCATAGCAAAGCCGAATCTGAATGATGCGTCCATGATGTCAGAATGCGTTCGATACGCGGTAACTGTAGCTGGCTTCTGAAGTTGTTGATAAAGGGCGCCAGTGTACGGTCAACCAGGTATTTCTCGACAAAATACAAAAACAGGCGGCGCAGACTTATCGGCAGTCGCCGACTCCATGCCAACTGACGATGCTGGGGCGGATCGTAACTGGAGATAAATGTTGAAGGTGTAACACGGACGGGAATGACGCAGCAGCCATGGGTTTCACTGAACATCTTAGCGGAGAACGACCACAGTGATGTGAGGATGACTGAAGAGCTGTCTACCCATGGTTCCAGCGCGTCATAGGCCGGTTTTTGCTGCGCATTCATGTAATTAACCATTTCATTGAAGGCGGAGCGTTGATGCCATAATCGTTGTGAATTAACCGTACGTAAATACTCTTCGCTACTGCCAACCGGAATAAAATGAAGCCCTCTTTCCTTTGCCGTTTTCTCAAAATATGGATTAGTACAAAGGTAAACCTCTAATCCTGCATTCTTTAATGCTTCTCCTATTAAGATGAATGGATAAACATCTCCGGCAGAGCCAAGTGTGGATAAAAATATCCTCATGATTCCCTCCTGTTCGCCAGTATTTCCGACGCATATCTTCCTTGATGTGTAATTTATTACCGTAATTAATCATGACATGGACAATTACGTTTTCACGGATCTCAGCGTTTTTCCTTTACCCCGCATGAGGCTGGTTTGCTGAGGATAGGGCGTCTCGCCTGTTCTGGTAAGACGTCATACCGTAACGGTTACGCTGGGCCGCGATAATAACAATCGACGGGTCAACGTGTTGTCGCGAGTATAGGGGAGGTAGTGTAAGGCTGTACAGGTATTATTTCGGCAGAGGGTTTTAATAGTGATTACACATTGATTTGTTTTTTATATATAAAAATAAAATAGCAAAAAAAGAGATAACAAAATTAAATAATCACGACTTTTTAGGTGTTGAAGAGATTGCGTAATGCTCTGATTAATATTTTATTGATTGATTATCAACCTAAGCGAAAAAAGCAGCTAACTCGTTTCATTTTTGCATTAATTCGGTTGTGATGATGACTATGTTGATCGTGAGTTATGCATTGTTCAGCGAAGATGCCTGACGGGTAACAGCGTCAGGGAGATGCATACCCGACAAAAGAAAATGCCTCGCAACTTTTGTTCCAACTGGCGCGAAGCGCGTTCAAGAGTGCCCCCTTGGGCTGAGCACCGGACAACTGCGTTCCATCCTCAAGAACGAAGAACGGGACACCGCGAATTCCCTGGACCTCGGCCTGCGCTTCTTCACACCTGTCACCGTGTGCCAGAGGCAGCATGCGAAACGCCTGTTTTCCTTAGGTCATGGCTCGCTGGATCGAATCACGCCGCTTTCAATGGCAACATCGGCTCGCGACTGGCTGGATGCCAAGAGCGGCAAGGTTTCCCTGCACACCTATTCAGCCGCAGGGCGAGATCGTGAAGCAGGAAGTCCACGATCTCGCCCTGTGGCTGTGCGACTGCTTGGCAAAAGTTGGCTAAGGGGGCGAGTGTGGCCCCTACTGAAAGTTTCTTGTCAGTCTGGAATCTTTTCAGCTAAATGACGCTACCGCGGGCTATCTGCGCTTTAGGTGGACTGCGCTGCTCACTCAGCTCAGTGCAAGTGCAAAAGAACGGGCACTCTCCTCTCTGGAGAGTGCGCCTTGGATGATCAGATCTTGATGAAGTTGGCACCCGACAGGGGGCCGAACGGAAGCTGAGCCAGGCGACCGCCGACATCCAGCGATCCCAGATCGACAGAGAAGTAGCCGATGGCATCCAGGATCTTCTTCACTTCCGCTTTCGCGGCCACGTCGTCGCCGGAGTAGAACTGCACGCGCCGCCCACCGGAGACCTCGGGCTGTCCCAGCACGTTCACATCCAGATGGTTCAGCGCCTTGACCACGCGGGCACCCGGCACGAAATCACGGAAGACTTCGCTGGAGTACTTGCCACCGAGATCGATGGGCTTGATGCCATAGGCAGCCAACGGATTGCTCGCATCGTTGCGTTCGGGCGAATCCAGGTCGAGGAAGGCGACGGGGTTGGTGCCATCGATGACGATGCGCCCATTCCAGTCAGGCAGGTCGGCCAGCGCCTGGCCCAAGTCCACCCAACGCACCGCTATGAGGACGACGTCTGCTGCTGCGGCCTCTGCTACCGTACCCGCCTTGATGGAGGGACCCAGCTCAGCGACCAACGATGCGAGCGACTCCGGACCGCGTCGGGTCGAGATAATGGCTGACTGGCCGCTTTTTGCCAGGGCGCGTGCCACGTTGGAGCCGAGACCGCCTGAGCCAATGATGCCGATAGTCATGATTCTTTCCTTATTTGATAAGAGGCCCGGGCACGAATCGCTCGGCACCTGAAATGTTTGATTGAACACTAACGCCCCGACTTGAACGCGCAGGGCGGCCGAACGAGGTGGACTTTAGGAAAGCCGCCCCGCCTTTTGCAACTCCTGCCTTATGCGTTGGATCCCGGTCTCGCCGCGAACCAGAGCCTCCTTGCTGGTGTGCACTGAGTAGTACCCCAACACCAGATCATGGGGATGAGGCACGGCCGACCCGAGCACAAAACTCGTATCTTCCTGCGCGACGAAGTCGATGGTCTCGCCGGAAGGTTCAAACCCCACGAGCTCGCCGGCCTCCATCGACTCGTCTGTAGTCAAACGCCCGGTCGCTAACGCTACCCACGTCACGGTATGGCCTTGCGGCGGCGTGTACGACCACTGTTCGCCCTTGCGCAGACGAACACCCAGATAGGTCATGCCTGCAGGCAGTTCCGCGGCACTGTGCGCCCCGCCATATTCGCCAACCAGTACACGCGCTGGCCCCACCTGAGGCACTTGCGTCGGCGCGAGGTATTGGCTGCGCGCTGGCCCGTTTTCTTGCGCGGCAGGCAGCGCCACCCAGAGCTGAAAACCGCGCCCCATCTTCCCGCCGACTGGTGCGCCGGTATGCCATACCCCACCGCCCGCTACCATCACTTCGACGCCGCCAGCGGGCAGTACGCCGGCTTCGCCTGTTGAGTCCTCGTAGCGAATGTCCCCTTCGTCCATGAAGGTCACAGTCGCGATGCCGGAGTGCGGATGCATTGCGAAATTCTGGTTGGTGCCATCGGGGCGGAAGTGCACCAGGTCCAGGAATACGAAAGGTTTCAGGTGCCGTCCCAGATCCGAGGGGGTCATCAGGCGCGTGACGGGACCGTGCGTGGAGCCACGGGTACGGTGCATGACCGAGCGCCCCCGAGTTGCGAGTACGGCGCTCATGCCGTGATCCTTGCGGACTTGAGTGCCTTGGCCCACCAGGCCAGGTCGTCCAGCATGTCGCCGGCTGCTTGCGCAAGATGCGGGAAGTCCCCGAACTGCTGGCTCTGCTGCCAGACGCCCATGAACTCCACCATGCCGATATGCACGGCATTGCGCACCGGTACCATCTGCAACTCGACCGCGACCAGTCGCAGTTGTTCAACGGCTCGCGCAGCGCCCACGCTGCCATAGCCGACGAAGGCGATCGGCTTGCGGGCGAATTCCTTGTACGCATAGTCGAAGGCATTCTTCAGCACTGCGGTCGGACCGTGGTTGTACTCTGGGGTCACGACGATCAGGCCATCGAAGGTATCAAGCTTCTGCGCCCAGCGTTGCGCTTCCTCGTTGCTCA
The DNA here is from genome assembly GCF_000406105.1 of Dickeya chrysanthemi NCPPB 402. Taxonomy (NCBI): domain Bacteria; kingdom Pseudomonadati; phylum Pseudomonadota; class Gammaproteobacteria; order Enterobacterales; family Pectobacteriaceae; genus Dickeya; species Dickeya chrysanthemi. The sequence goes on from NZ_CM001974.1 coordinate 1,509,805, forward strand.
CCGGGCCCCAGGCAGGAGACACCGACTCCGCAAAATACGGTAGCGGATGGTCGCGCAAATCGACCAGCTCAACGCTCAGGTCTGTGCGTTGTTTGGCGATGTTGTGAATCCACTGCGCGGGCTTGTCGCCAAAACGGCCCTCTCGCGTAGAACCGATGATGATGCCGATACGGGGTTGAGCAGCACTCATGACAAAGTCTCCAGTGGTTGACGATGTATGTACTTTATTCCTGCTCGCATTGATTGAATAGATGGTTTAATGTGAGTGAACTCGTCCATATTTATAACTAATCATCGATGCTAGACCTTAACCATGTAGCTATATTCGTCCACGTTGTGCATTGCGGCAGCTTTGCCGAGGCCTCACGGCGCCTGGGCGTGCCACCCAACACCCTCAGCCGCCGCGTACAGCAGTTGGAAGAACAACTGGGCACGCGCCTGATGCAACGCACGACCCGCCACCTGGCGCTCACGGCTGCGGGGCAGGCGTTCCATGACCGCTGCGCCAATGCTGTGGATGGGCTGTTCGACGCCGGCCGGGAGTTGACCTCTGGCAACGACGAGCCCAGTGGCCTGGTTCGGGTGGCCGCGCCAGCCGACTTTTTCGATTTCTTCCCCATGGAATGGATGAACGAGTTCATGGCCGCGTATCCACGGGTGCGCCTGGACTTCGTACTCAGCGACGGCAGGGCTGACTTGATCGCCGAGCGCATCGACGTGGCCGTCCGGGGAGGGATACTGGAGGATTCAAGCTTCTTTGCGCGCAAGGTTTTTGACGAGGGGACGGATGGGTTGGTGGCCAGCCCGGCGTATCTAGCCGCACGTGGTACGCCTCAAACGCTGCAGGAGTTAGCCGACCATGATTGCCTGTTCTTCAGCCACCCCAGTGGCCAGGGTGTTTGGCGCTTGACAGCGGCAGACGGAAGCGAGAGCGAGGTGCATGTGGCGGGACGCTTCAGCGCCAATACGGCGCAGGCTTTGCGCAAAGCGGCGCTGTCTGGCTTCGGTATTGCACTGCTTCCGTCTACCATAACCATAGACGGCCTCAAGTCCGGCGCGCTCACGCGTGTGTTGCCCCAGTACTCCCGGAAGGGCCACTGTCTGAATCTCGTGTACCCCAGTCGACATCATCTGCCACCGGCGGTCTCCGCATTCATCGACATGGTCGCGAACAAGTTGGTGAGCAGCGCCATGCTGACCCGAATGTCTCTCTGAACGCGATTTTTGCGGACTGAAATGTGCAGATGTCACCAACGCCCGTGGCAGGAATGGCTGGAAGAGCAGCGTAAAAATAGTAATTACAATGCCCGGCAGCTATGGCGAGAAATGGTTGAAGCTGGCTTTACCGGCAGTGACACGACCGTCAGGGATGTTGTCGCTAAGTGGCGTAAACAAGTTGACGGCTCGGTTACCGCGCCGGGACGCCTTCCCTCTGCATCCCGGGTCAGTCGCTGGTTGATGCCCTGGCGAATGGTCAAAGGAGAAGAAAACTGTGCGTCCCGGTTCATCAGGTCAATGTGCGAAAAAGAACCGCAACTTAAAATGGCGCAACAGCTGTCACTCGACTTCTACCAGATGCTGAAAACGAAGAATAAATCCCAGTTAAATCAGTGATTCGCTGACGTCAGTCAGAGTGGGCTCATTGACCTTCAGCGCGTTGCGGCCGGGATGGAGGCTGATGCAACAGCAATACGCGAAGCGATAAGCAGCAGATGGAGTAACGGCGTATTCTGTAAAACGTAGTTTCATCTATCGAGACATATCCTGAACCCTGTAAGCTCAAATCGGTGTGAGCAGCAGGATGTGGTTGCCTGATTGAGTGAGTTGTCGCGCTTTAAAAGGCATGATTTATCTCCTGTCTGTTGGTGCATTTAGCGGATATCACAAATATTAATGTAATGAATATAGTCACTTGTAATATCGCGACACCGAACCGCAACATGTTTTTTTATGATGATGATTAAAATCAAAAATACGACATCTTTGATTATGAGTGACATCAATGTAGAATATAGGGCTGAGTATTTACGCATAGAGGGGATGGCTAACATGAAAGTCACCAAAGCACAGGTGCAGGCGAACAGAGCACATATCGTCGAAACAGCTTCGATGTTATTCCGGGAAAAAGGCTACGACGGCGTAGGCGTGGCGGATCTCATGGCGGCGGCGGGCTTCACCCATGGCGGATTTTACAAACATTTCGACTCCAAAGCCGATCTGATGGCGGAAGCGGCTGCATGCGGTTTTTCACAATCCGAAATAAAAATGGATGGGGTAGAGATTGTCGATTTCGTCAAGCATTATCTTTCGCGGGAACACCGGGATGGACGAAATAAAGGCTGTACTATGGCCGCTTTGTGTAGTGATGCCGCTCGTCAGAATGAAACGATTAAAGCGACATTTGCTGAAGGTATAGAAAGCCAACTCTCTCTGTTAGGTGGTGGAAATGTCGCTGATGGCAATGTGGATATGCGGACAAAAATTATCAACACATTAGCTCATTCAGTAGGTGCAGTCATTTTGTCACGATCCTGTCCTGATGACTCGCCACTGGCAGACGAAATTCTGGACGTTTGTTGCCGGGAGATTCTTTCGCGGTTGGCATCAAAAGATAGCTAATTAGAAAAAGCGATATTGCGCGCTCACTCCGATAAATCCCATTGACGGCACCGGCTTTTGACCGGTGTGCGCAGTCCCTGATGAGTCATTTCTTGTAGTTATAAAGAGACTGTGTTGAGGTGGATATTGATGCATTAAGCGCGCTACTGTTATCTGGAACGTTCGCAATTAGCCCTGCATGTCCACTCGCCATAAAGACGACAAAAAATAATTAATTTAAAATAAAACAAAGAGTAAGCTTTCTCTTTCGTTCTCGTTGAGGGCGTACTAGCGACTTCGTCTCTGCTGGTATTTTCCGTGGTTAACCAAAGTAAAGATGACGGTCATCATTTTATTTTTTTACGACAGTTTGATTATGATCGACATCAATGTATAGTGATGATACGACCTGAACGCAGCAGCATTAAATGAACATCCTGGTGATTAGCATGTCTCGGCGTTGTTCAACTGACTCCATATTGATTGCATACAAAAATTGTGTTTATGCAGCATAAGGTTAACCAAAATCCCTATAGGTGATGACGAATATGAAAGCACTCATGTTCAAGGAATATGGCAAGGCCGATAGCATTACATTCTACGAAATTCCGGTTCCTGAAATTCAGCCGAACGACATTCTTGTGAAGGTTCACGCGGTAGGGCTAAACCCAATCGATTACATGATCCCAAAAGGAACATTTAAGCCGGTGCTTAAGTTTGCTCTCCCCGCCACAGTTGGCAGCGATCTTGCGGGAGTGGTTGAATCAGTTGGCAGCCGTGTAACTCGTTTCAAACCGGGAGACGCCGTTTTTGCCAGCATCTTCGATATGGGTATAGGGGCACTGGCAGACTTTGCTGTTGTTCCCGAAAGGGCGGCAGCGCACAAACCCGTAAACCTCGACTTTGTGCAGGCTGCTTCCATTCCCATGGTAGGACTCACATCATGGCAGGCGTTAAAAGAACGTGCACACCTGAAGCCAGGGCAAAAGGTTTTCATACCAGCGGGTTCAGGTGGGATTGGATCGTTTGCTATTCAACTGGCTAAACAACTTGGTGCAACGGTAGGTACAACGACAAGTACGGGCAATCTGGAGATGGTTCGGCGTTTGGGAGCGGATGAAATAATAGATTATAAGAAGCAGGAGTTTGAGGATATTTTACAAGGTTATGATGTAGTGCTTGGGACGGTGAGAGGCGACCATATTCAGAAGTCGCTCAATATATTAAAACCCCATGGCCGTGTTGTATCGCTAATCGGTCCTCTTGATGCAGCCTTTGCCCATGCACGAGACATGAATTTTCTGATGAAATTTATCTTTAAGCTGATGAGTTGGAAAATTATCCGTCTCGCTAAAAAGCGGGACATACAGTATTCATTCCTGTTTGTACATACTGATGGTATGCAGCTCGAAGAGATCTCTGAATTTCTTGAGGCAGGAAAGATTCATCCTGTAATTGATAAGGTATTTTCATTTGAGGATGCCAAACAGGCGCTGGCGTATCTTGAAACTGGTCGGGCCAAGGGAAAGGTGGTCGTTAAACTGATATGAAACATTATTCATGAATATATCTTTTAAATAAAAATAGACCTCAACTCATTCGAATTTTGGAAAAAAGTGCGAGCCGTTTTGAACGGCTCGTTTGGTATGGCGCAACCGCTAAAGCGGAGCGTTAAGCGAATTCGCTGTATCAGTAAGCTATTCAAATAGCGTCGGCCTAATTAAACAGGCTGACGCCTCTCATCTCATTCTGACATATTCAGAAACCTGCCTTTGCATTGAAAAGTACTTTTTGAAGGAAAGTTTACGCGGGCTCTCGCCGTGCTTTAACCATATCCAGGCGCTAAATTGTGTGTTGTTTATTTTATAAATAATTGATTTTAAAGTTTAAATTATCGTAAACAATTTATTGATTATGATTGTAATCAATGATGTTGACTTTATTGATTATGGTTGTCATCATAAATGAACGATACAAAACAGGAAGGAAAGTAAAATGACAGATAACAGTTTATTTCAGCCTTACAAACTGGGTTCTCTGATATTAACGAATCATATTGTAATGGCTCCGCTTACACGTAACCGTGCCGGTTCAGGCCTTGTTCCCGGTGAATTTGCTGCGACTTACTATGCGCAACGCGCTTCCGCAGGCTTGTTAATTACTGAGGCGACACAGATTTCGGCACAGGCTCAGGGGTATCAGGATACACCCGGCCTTTATACAGAGGAGCAAATCAAGGGGTGGCGCAAAGTCACTGATGCGGTTCGTGCCAAAGGCGGACGGATATTTGTGCAGTTGTGGCATGTAGGACGGGTTTCCCACGTTGATCTGCAACCTAAAGGTGCTGCGCCAGTTGCGCCTTCAGCTATTCGTGCCGAGACAAAAGTTTTTGTTAACAATGGTTTTCCGAGGCATCAGAGCCGCGTGCTCTGGAGCTTGATGAGATCCGGTCCATCGTCGAGGATTTTCGTAAGGCGGCATCCAACGCCATGGCTGCCGGTTTTGACGGCGTAGAGATTCACGGTGCTAATGGCTATTTGCTTGAACAGTTTATTAAAGATGGTGCTAACAAGCGTACAGATACCTACGGGGGATCAATCGCTAATCGTGCCCGGCTATTACTGGAGGTGACAGCCGCTGTTGCTAAAGAGATTGGTGCAGAACGCACTGGTGTGCGTATTTCACCTGTTTCTCAGGTTAATGGGATTTCCATCAGTGACTCTCAAGAGCAGTACGATTACATCGTAGATCAGCTTAATACTCTGGGTATCGTATACATTCATGTTGTTGAAGGCGCGACAGGCGGCTCTCGCGAGAATATTCCGTTCAATTACGACTCTCTGCGTCAGCGGTTTAAGAATACCTATATAGGCAATAACGGCTATGATCTGGATTTGGCCAAAAAACAGTTCGCCGAAGGTAAGGTTGACCTCTTTGCCTTCGGGCGTCCTTTCATTGCTAATCCGGATTTGGTTGAACGTTTAAAAACCGGTGCGCCTTTGGCACCAATTAACCCTGCAACACTTTATGGCGGGGGAGCCGAAGGGTATACCGATTATCCTTCCTTAGTTAATACCGATATCTGATAACAGCGAGTATTTTGATACTAATTTGCTGTGAAATATTACTTATACCAAATTCATTTCAATATTAGAGAGATATAAATATGACAACCAAGTCTTCTGTTTTGATCACCGGCGCTTCCACTGGGATTGGCGCGACCTATGCAGAGCGCTTTGCCCAACGCGGCCATGATTTAGTGTTGGTTGCACGTGATAAAGCCCGGATGGAAGCTCTTGCTACTCGTTTAAACCAGGAATATGGGGTTGTTGTCGACGTTCTTCCTGCTGATCTGACTCAATCTGATGAACTGGCGATAGTCGAAGAACGCCTGAAAGCTGATTCAAAAATCGAAACTCTTATTAATAATGCCGGAATAGCACAATCGGGATATTTTCTTGATCAGACTCCAGACTCTATTAACAGGCTTATTGCTCTTAATATAACTGCTCTGACACGCCTCTCCAGCGCCATTTCTCCACGCTTAGTACAAAATGGTAAAGGAGCAATCGTTAATATCAGCTCGGTAGTCGGTCTGGCACCTGAATTCAATATGTCAGTATATGGCGCAACCAAAGCCTTTGTCCTCTTTCTTTCTCAGGGAATGAACCTGGAATTGTCACCCAAAGGGGTTTATGTGCAGGCGGTTCTTCCCGCCGGAACCTATACCGAGATCTGGGAGCGCGCAGGCGTCGATATCAGTTCCTTCGCCAAGATGATGGAAGTCGGTGCTCTGGTGGATGCTGCGTTGGTCGGCTTTGATCGTCGAGAACTTGTAACAATTCCGCCCCTGCAAAATGATGAATACTGGAAAGCGCTTGATCAAGCACGACAGGCGTTGGTTTCTGACATCCGGCAGGCTGACGTTGCAGAACGGTATCGAGCCTAACTGTAAGAGTGTAGTGGGGCTTAGCAGCCAGGCGGAAATTTGATCAAACTGCTGAGATGAAATGAGAAAAGATGGGGAATCAGATGTTTTCGTTTAAGCGAAACGCTGCCTGCTGACGTACTACCAATTGACTCCTGCATGGTTTTTTTAAAGATTTCGTGCGCCCACTGCGCACGAAATTACAAGCCAACCAGTGCTTATGGCTAGGGTCAGCTCAATCTGCGAGTTGATCCGGCTAATATCCAACAGTCACGGGCGCATTTTTTATCGTAACTTTCCCTCACAGGAAATATTAGTGATGGAGGTTTATCGCTATGAGATGTTGCAGGTCGCAAAATTTGCTGAGCACTTGCTCCAGACTCGTCAGCCAGACCAGGCATTGAGGGAGTGGATAAATCGCCTTGCCGAGTACGCCATAACCAAAGCTGGCTTGGCCAATGCAATTCGTGAGGTATCACTCACGCAGGACTGTCCGGGAAATGCGGGCTATGCCCCGATAATCGCTGCAGCGCAATTACTACTCGATGCAAATAAGAAGGCTGGAACAATCCACGCCGGCGTTACCACTGGCGACTTTTTCCTTGCAATTGCAGGGATCTGGCAGCTCGATTTTAATGACGATTGGAAACCACGGCTAACCTGGCTCATCGATATCGTTATGACGGGACTGTGCGCGGGAGCGCCACTTCGTGATGTTTCTCAGTAGATATTACTTCCGGTAACGTAGCAGAAGCCTCACGCCTCATGGGATGCTCGTCATACTTCACGTTGCAGGTGCGTTGGCTTTCTTACTCGGCCCATCAATGGGCCTCGCCCTACGAGCCAACGCGTTGCGTTATTCAAAACGCAACGCGTGGTGTTGTCCTGCAGCTCGAATTATTTTGGGTATAATTGTGATAAGAGTTATTGAGCTAAAAACTTAGCGGAGGCTCTTTCTACGCTAAAGAAAAGCTCTGCATCTGGATATTTTATTTTCATGCGGTTTTGAAATTCGGCGCGACTGCTTGATTTGGAAAGTTCTTCTTCAAAAACCAAAAGATATTGTTTTGTGAAATAAATTGCACTGTAGGCGTCAAGTTTTTTATTCGGAAAATTATGCCCTGGAATAACGATTTTAGGGTTTTGTTTTGCAAGCGCATCGAGATTTTGAACCCAGCGTTTTCGGCTCTCAGGCGTCGTTTCGACGGTATAGACGTGCATTTGGTCATAGGCCATGTCACCGACTACCGCGACACGCTCTTTTGGGAACCAAAGGTAGGAGTTCTCATCGGTATCCCCCTGAAGATGTTTATGAATCTCGATTTTTGTACCTTCAATACTGAGTTGGTCTCCATCGTATCTGGTTATGGGAATTTCACGGGTAGCAGCCTTTGACGACAGTATCCCATGCCACTTTTCAAGCTTGGCCTTGTATACCTCATCTATACGGCTCGCGACCTTAGGGTTAGCTAAAATCTCCACTTGTGGAAAAGCGTCCTTGAAGACCTCCAACCCCAAAAAATGATCAGCATGTTCGTGAGTGATATAAATCTGCTTAAGATTCTTTTTGAGCGATCGTATCAAATCGAGGACTTTAAGCGCATTCGCTCGAGTAAGTTGCGCATCAATCAGCAGGAGTTCTTTATCCCCCTCAACAATCACCGAGTTATCAAAAAAGCCATCGTCTTCTGAAGTGAATACATGAAAAGTCAGATCGGAAACGTTGACTGATTGGCTGGCGAAAACTGTTCCAGCTGTGAGAGTAAGGGTGCAAAGCATCAGGAGGTTTTTTATAATTCCATTTATTTTCATATACATATAACGTTCCTATAGAATTGTTTTCACAAGGTCATCATGGAACGATAAGTACAAGATGTCAAGATCTTTGGCCTGTTGCCGATTCCATAACTGATTAACATGGGCGAAGCTGTCGAATCGGCGGTATCGTATATCGCATCCTGCAGGGAAAAGCGGCAGGGTCGAGTGAACCATCTCTGAAGACGGAGATTCAGGGTTGGCCCTGCCGTTGTGGGGGCCAGATGGTAGATCCGTTGTGGCTGTCAAATCAGAAGTGAGCGGTGTCGGATCGGAGCCACATGAGCCCCACGCCGGAGAAACGCACGAGACATCCGTTTCAAGTCAACTTCGCGGCCTCGTTTCCAGGAACTGGGCCGCTTCGTCTTTCTTACTTGTTTACTCAGGGCATAGAAAGGTTGATGTCAGAGACCAGCTTTCCACCGCCGAAGCTCATGCTCTCCAGGGGAATAGCCTGCATTATAAGGGTGACATCGTCCTGGCTGACGCCAGCCTTTTCTACTGACATCCTGAACCAGTCCCTTCAGCGCCCACAGTGCGCTACCCGTCACGATAGCGGTGCTGAGCGTTTCATGCCTTTTCTTCCAGCGCGCCAATCCCCCATTCGCCTCGACCACCCGTGTCAGCAATTCGGGCATGTTCCGCTCCCTGACAGGGCTTGCGTGGCGGATCAATAGCCCTTGAATTCGAGCATCGGGCGCGGCGTGCCGGCCTTTAGGGCTTTGATAGCCGAAGCAAGCCCGTCCTTCACGTCTTCCGTCTCGAACAAGGGCATGGCGATGTTGAACATCACATCGTCGGCCGTCTGGACACCGCCGTTAGCCCAGGCGCGCAGCAAGGCCTTGTGGGCGGCGTGGGCGCGTGTCGGGCCGTGCACGAACTTCGCGGCGAAGGCATGCGCCTCTGCAAGCAGCTCGGCATCGGCGACGACGCGGTTGATCACGCCGAAGCGCTCCATCGTCGCGGCAGGGACGCGCTCGGAAGTCAGCGCCCATTCCATGGCACGTGCGCGTCCTGCGCGTTCGGCGACGCGATAGATGCCGCCCAGCAGGGTCACGAGGGCAAGCGACTGTTCCGGATGGCAGAACGTTGCGCTTTCGGCGGCAAAGATGACATCGGCGCGCAACGCCAGTTCAAAACCACCGCCGGCACATAAGCCGTGCACCACCGCAATGACAGGCAAGGGCAGGCGTTCGAAGCGATTGAAGACATCCATGTAACCCTCGAAGCGCGCACGCAACTGGCGGGGGGTGTCGTCGGGCCAGGGCATGATGTCGCCGCCAAAGCTGAAGTTCTCGCCTTCGGCGCGCACCAGTACGACGCGTGCATCACTGCGTTCGATCGCATTGATCGCTGTAGCCAGTTCGTCAACCATCTGGTCGCCGATGCGGTTTTGCGGCGAGCGAGCGAGAATGATCGTGGCAATGCCATGATCGATGGTATGGGTGAGATGAGACATGCCGGACTCCTGTGTTGTCGTAAGTTGAGGTTACGCGAGGTGTTCCTTGAACCAGTCCAGCGCGGCGGCACTGGATTGATCGAATCTGGTGGTGTACGGATCGAAGTGGCCGCCGGGGATCGTCACGAGGCGCTTCGGCTCAAGGGCGCGCTCGTAGGCGGCCAGCTCGAGATCGGTCAGCGTGATCGTGTCCTGCAGCGCGACGATCATCAGCAGCGGCGTGGGAGACACGCGCGCAATCCACGTGCCCGGTTCGTACATGCGCGCGGCGCGCGTCGAGCGCACCGTGACGCTGTTTTCCCAGACGCCGTCGGGCACGGGCTGCAGATAGAACTCGACGGCATCCTTGGCGCGGTACGAAGCAGGGATGGTAGGATCGGCGCTGACGATCGTCTGTCGGTGCGGCGACTCACCGCGTGCTTGCGCGCGCTCGTCCGCCGCGAAGGCGTCTTCAATGGCGGCAACGGCGTCGGGCGGAATACGGCGCAGTCCTTGCTCGAAGCCGCTGATCGTCGGCACCTGCGCGACGACCGCGCGCAAGCGGCGTTCGGTTGCGCCAAGCACGAGCGCGTGACCGCCGGAATAGCTCGTGCCCCACAAGCCGATGCGCTTCGCGTCGACGACGTCCTGATGTTCCAGGAAGCTGATCGCGCGCCGCCAATCGGCGATCTGGCGCCATGGGTCGATATCCTGGCGCGGCGTGCCATCGCTGGCACCGAAGTTGCGGTGATCGTGCAGGAGGACGACAAAGCCATTCGAGGCGAATTTCTCGGCGAATCGCTCCAGGCCGTGCTCCTTCACGCCGGCATAGCCATGCGCCATGGTGATGGCGGGATAAGGGCCGGTACCGCCGGTGGGCACATAGAGCCAGCCGCGTAGTGTGACACCGCCCTCGGCTTCAAATGAGATATCGGTACGTTGAAACATGGGAGTTCTCCTTGTAGAAAAATGTCAGGCGGCGCCGTAAAAGTGACTGGCATCGACCTTGCCTTGCTGGCGGCGACCGAGTTTCGCGGAAAATTTCCGGACGCCATCGAGCGGCCGGTGATGAATCTCTGTATGCACGATCTTGCTCGGCGCCGGGTCAATCAACCGGTCGCTCAAGCCTGAAAAGCTGCTCCGCGCTGATTTCGAAGTAGTCGGCCGGCCCACCGCCGCGCAGGATCGGGCGCGCCTGCGCAGTCTGGTACACGCCGTCCTTGATCAACTTCCGGTCGATGTGGATCGCTACTGCTTCGCCCAACACCAGCCACGCCGGCAGCGCCGCGCCGCCCTGCGCCTCAAGCTGCACGATCTGGGTAACCACGCACTCGAACTGCACCGGGCTAGCCGCAACGCGCGATGGCCGCACTTTGGCAGAAGGCAGACTCTCCAGCCCGGCTAACCCGAACTCATCGACGTGTGCTGGCACCATCGCCGCGGAGGCGTTCATCGTCTCGACGAGCTCTCTCGTCACCAGGTTCCATACGAACTCGCCGGTGTCGCGCGCGTTGGCGAGCGAGTCCTTCGCACCCAGCGAGCAAAAGCCGATGATCGGCGGTTTGTAACTGAACAGGTTGAAGAAGCTGTAGGGGGCAAGGTTGCGCACGCCATCGTTAGAGACTGTGCTGATCCAGCCGATCGGTCGCGGAGCGACGATGGCGTTGAGCGGATCGTGACGCAGGGAATGCCCCTGCGCCGGTTCATAGAAATGCCAGTCGGTCATAGTTTTACCTAAAGCGCCCGCAGCTTGGCGGGCTTCGTTGTACGTTTATTAATCCGAGTTCATCCCATCACCGGTGCCAGGCTCGGGTAGTCGGTGTAACCCACCACCGGATCGGGCAGGCCGTAAGGGTAGAAGGCTTCCGGGCGCGGCGCATTGAGTGGCAGGTCCAGTTCCAGTCGGTGCGGCAGATCGGGGTTGGCGATGAAATCCTTGCCGAAAGAAACGGCATCCGCCTCGCCGGCGGCGAGTACTTGGCGAGCAGTGCCGCCGGTAAATGCCTCATTGGCAATAAACACGCCGCCGAACGCCAGCTTCAACGCCGGGCCGATCCGTTTTTTGCCGAGCGATTCGCGGGCAAAGATGAACGCAATGCCGCGCTGGCCCAGTTCCTTGGCCAGGTAACCGAAAGTCGCCAGCGGATTGGAATCGCCCATCGAGTGCGACTCGCCACGCGGTGCCAAGTGCATACCGACCCGACCGGCGCCCCACACCGAAATCGCGGCATCGGTCACTTCCAGCATCAGGCGGGCGCGGTTTTCGATTGAGCCGCCATACTGGTCGGTGCGCAGGTTGGTGCTGTCCTGCAAAAACTGGTCGAGCAGATAGCCATTGGCACCGTGGATTTCCACGCCGTCAAATCCGGCGAGCTTCGCGTTCTCCGCGCCCTTGCGGTAGGCCTCGACGATGCCCGGAATCTCTGCGGTTTCCAGCGCGCGCGGCGTCACAAAATCGCGCATTGGCCGCAGCAGGCTCACATGGCCCTTGGCGGCAATGGCGCTCGGCGCCACGGGCAGCTCGCCGTTCAGATAAACCGGATCGGAAATCCGCCCGACATGCCACAGCTGCACGAAAATGCGCCCGCCTGCGGCATGAACCGCATCGGTGACGAGCTTCCAGCCGGCCACCTGTTCTGCGGACCAGATGCCCGGAGTATCGGGGTAACCGACGCCCATTGGCATGACGGCAGTGGCTTCGCTCAGGATCAGTCCGGCGCTGGCACGCTGGGCGTAATACTCGGCCATTAAGGCATTGGGAACACGGCCGGCGCTGGCGCGGCAGCGGGTCAGCGGCGCCATGACGATGCGGTTGGGTAACTGCAGGTCGCCGACTTGGATGGGATCGAACAAGGTGGTCATGGAGTGTGCCTCTTTCAAGCTGAATTAGTCGTGTAGTGATGCATTCTGTTTGGAACTTAAGCGGCTATTCCATTTGCCTGCAACGATGTAAGGCGCGGCGGCATCCTGTGCCACCGTGAAGAAGATTTTTGCTTCTTCCGGGGCCTTGACCATGATTTCCTTCGAAAGCCAGAAGTCAGCGTCGGCCTACTTCATCATCACGGTCGCATTCGGAAAGACGCGTTTCCCGTTTTACTGACCTTTTTTGAATACCTCAAAAACCGAATCTTTTTCGGAAAGACTCAAAAGATTCCCTAGTTATATGAAAGAGATTTTGCTCATATCTATGGTAACTAGTAGAGGCTCCGGTACCTTTTGTCCGTCCGGTTGCATAGGGTAAACACGTCGTTTTGTCGGTACAATGATGCCGTTGAACTCATGGTAATCAGACGCATAATTGGCACCAGGCGCACCACCACTAACATCTACTGTATAATCATGTCGACGCAACAGGCCGTCTTCTCCAAAATAAGAAACCTGTTCACGGCTATGAGTAGCAATGTTCTCAGGGAATGTAATTTTAAGACGACGCCATGTCTCGCCATTTTCCAACCATGGAGACAGTTCCTCAGTCACAAAGCCGGGATACGTATACAAAAAAGGCTGAGTCATATACGTCCACATTGCATAACTTGCGAAATATGCTACATGTAGATCGTCCCACGGTGTTTCTAGAACATGACCATCAAATGAATCACGTGGATTGTGACGGCTAAGGAATGTTTCGCCCGTGCTCGTGCTTTCTACGGATACATGATCCGGTGTATAAATACTGCGTCGATCCACTGCGGAGAAACTATTGAAGATCACGTGTTGTTCGTGTGTTTTAATTTCAAAGTCGTAATCGTCCAAAAGACCTGGGTTTCCTTTGATATGCCACAGCGCTCCTCCAATGTTTGATTGGGCGTTTACTTTTGAAATTTTCTCCCAGCGATCCAGGCCGCCATGAGCTTTTACTGCAAGCTCTAATAATTCGTTCATATCGTATTCCTCCCCTTTAAATCATAAATCTGATGCAGTAGCACATTGAAAAAGAACTCCTTAAGTTTGATTTACTTGTTTACCCACGGCATAGAAAGGTCGATGTCAGAGACCAGCTTTCCACCGCCGAAGCTCATGCTCTCCAGGGGAATAGCCTGCATTATAAGGGTGACATCGTCCTGGCTGACGCCGACCTTTTCTACTGCGTATCGGGTGACCAACTCCGCGAGCTTGCGTTTCTGCTCCACTGTCCTGCTCGTACCGGTCGTCACCGTTACGATCATGCGCTTGTCGGATCTTTTCATGTCAGGAAAAGTCGGATGGATGAAGAATTCATCGTCCTTGTGCTCGCTGATGATGACGAAACGGTCATCCATAGGTGTATCCATGGCTTCATGAAGTGCGAGATTTAAGGCATCCGCCAGAGCCCGCTTCTCGTCGCCAGAGAATTTTTGAGCCGGAATGTGGGCGTGAAATATTGGCATGAGTGTTTCCTCGGCTGTGTTGTTCAGGTTAAATGAGGTGCTGTTTTCCCGGCTTAGCTTGTTTTCCGGCTTAGCTGAAAAAGTCCTGACCGAGTGTTCCTTCGAGTCGCTCCCTAAGGCCGGATGAGAACTCACGAACGACGGCAAACGGGCTTTGGAAGAGCTTGATGTTGTTGATGAGGCCGGACTCATTCCGAGTGAGCAGGGTGACGCCGGCGATCGGCTTGCCAGCGTGGATGGCATCCCACTCAAGGTAAGTCTTCGCACCGTCGACGGTCTCCGCAGTGAACACGAAGTGTTCGTACATCGTGCTTGTCGCGGCAAAGAACGCCCCGATGAGTGTCGGGCCGACCACGGTCTTGCTGAGGGCTGAGGTCTGAAGGCTGGCGTCAGCGGTAAACGACTTCGCGAAGTCGCTCGTGCCTTTCTTCATGACGATTTGCATCCATGCCGTTCCCGGCGCGTTGGTGTCAGTATTCATTACAATCTCCTGTCTGATGTCTTGTCAGTAGTGATTACAATCTTCTATCGAGTGTCTGCGTCTTCGCAGAGTGTGCGCGGGCTATTTCTCGAGGTGCCCGATGAGAAACTCGCCGGCTCGCTGCAGCGCGTCGTGGGCCTGAGGAAAAGAGGCTGTCTGGATGTGCCAGACGTGGAGCATCTCCGGCCAGACCTCAAGGTGCGACTCACCGCCGGCCGCTCGCACCTTTCGGTCAATTTCAAGCGCGTCGTCGAGAAGTATTTCGTCGCTTCCGACATGGATGAGCAGTGGAGGAAAACCGTGCATGTCGGCGAACAGGGGTGAGATGCGGGGATCCTTCAAGTCGTGGTCGCCTGCGTACGCCTTGACCATCTCCCGCATTGCGCTCGCGTTGACCATTGGGTCGCGGTCGGCCAACTGCGTTAACGAGGGCAGCGTCAGCGTTAAGTCTGCCCATGGGCTAATGAGTAGCGCGGCTCGCGCGTCCTTGTGGCCCTTTGAGGATGCGTAGGCAAGAACGTTGAGAGCCATGCCGCCGCCACTGGAATCTCCTGTCACGGCGAACGGCTTGCCAAGCGCACGCACTGCTTCGTAGCCGCGGATGGACTCGTCGTAGGACGCCGGAAATGGGTGCTCGGGTGCCTTGGAGTGGTCCAGAACGATGACCTGGGACTTTGCCGCTCGAGACAGCTCTCCGAGCATGCCCAAATGCGAGGCAGGAGAGCCAGCCACCCAGCCACCACCGTGGAAATGGTAGATAACCCGGTCTTTGGACGCGCCGGGAGCCGTAATCGCCACCGCGGCTACGCCACCGAGCTCGGTCGGCTCGACGGTTAGGTCAGCCGCCGGCGGGTTCACCTGTGAAATTGCCTCCATGTCGACGCGAAGCGTCTCGATGGTCTGTACGGGATGCGCTAAGTTGGATGCGAACATCGCATCGCGGAGCGTGCGGATGGAAGATGAGTCGTAGTTCATGGTTCACCTCATTTCAGGTTGACGAAGGTAGCCGGCACCCAGTCATAGCCCACGCCGTTGTCGGCCTGGCGAAGACGGCCCAGGCCAGGGAACGGCATGTGGGCAGCGGCAATCATTGTCTTGTCCGCGGCGAGTTTCACCAGAAGGGCTTCACGCGTTTTGACAGCCGATGCGCTGTCTGAGTCAAAGACGATGCTGACTTCCGGGTGCGGCATCTGCACGGCGCCAACATGAGCGACGTCGCCCCAGACCAGCAGTGACTGACCCTTTGAGGAAATCATGTAGCCGGTGTGACCAGGCGTATGGCCGGGAATGGCATACGGTGCGATGCCGGGGACGATTTCGTCCATGCCTTCGTACGGTTTCCACTTGCCTGCAGCGATGTAAGGCGCGGCGGCATCCTGTGCCACCGTGAAGAAGATTTTTGCGTCTTCCGGGGCCTTGGCCATGATGTCCTTCGACAGCCAGAAGTCGGCGTCGGCCTTCTTCATCATCACGGTCGCATTCGGGAAGACGCGTTTCCCGTCTTTGTAGATCCCGCCACTATGGTCAGCGTGAAGATGGGTCAGCAGCACCAGGTCAACCTGCTCCGGCTTGTAGCCAGAGGCCTTCAGGTTCTGCACGAGCTTGCCCAGCGTGGGGCCGCCCCAGTGGCCGCCTGAGCCGGTATCGATGAGAACGAGCTTGGATCCGGTGTTGACGAGGTAGCCCTGGACGGTGGCCGAGACTTTCTTGGGATCATTTTGGAAGGAGCGCGCCAGGAGGGACTGGATGAGCGCCGGATCGCCATGCAGGAGGCTGGAGTCAATGCTGCCGCTGCCGTCATGGAGCACGGTGACTTCATAGTCGCCAATCATCGTGCGATAGAAGCCCGCAACCTGCTTGTGCTGCATCGGCGCTGCAGCCTGGGCCGGTGCGACAGCAACGAAGGTGCCGCCGAATGCTAACGATACCGCGAGCAGGGTACGCGAACTGATAGTGGAGAATTTCATCGTGTTTCCTAATCATTGTTGTGTGTAGTGAGATAGGTACGTAAATACGTAATGATCTTTCGCGGAACGCCGGCTCATCGTGCCATGTCGTTGTTGCCTTTCCGGCCACCCGCACTACCGAATTGCCGACATAATCCGTGGTGAAAGCCACACGCATGTTCGATTTCGCTGTCGATCCGTCAGGAATCGCATTACTTGCAAACTGCAAGTGGTTGAATGATATTTGTGAAACTTGCATAATGCAAGTGGAAATTTAAGGAGAATCGCTGTGCCGCAAACAAGACGATCGGGCTGCCCGATCAACCTGACGCTTGAACAGATAGGCGACCGCTGGAGCCTGATCGTTATCCGCGATGTTATGTTCGAGAACCGACGCAGTTATGGCGCCCTGCTGGAGCAAAATCAGGAAGGCATCGCCACTAACATTCTCGCAAGTCGGCTGAAGCACTTGACCGCGTCAGGCCTGCTGACACGATGTCCGGATCCGAATCATCATCAGAAAGGGATCTACAGCCTTACGGAAGCGGCCATACAGCTTGTACCTCTGCTCGCACAGATGGCTGCCTGGGGTCTTCGGCATACGCAAGCTAGCAAGGAAGCGTCTTTGCGTGCGGAGCGGCTGGAAAGGGGGGGGCCCTCATTTTGGAGTGCCTTTATGGATGAACTCCGTTACCTGCATCTCGGTGCACCGCGTCCGGCGCGCTCAGTATTGGGCGAGCTCCAGGGCGACGATAAGAAGGCAATCGATCATTAGTACTCATCTTTGCGCCATGACATACATCCCGATGGCAGCCGGACCTTGCAGCAACCATTCCGTGAACTACACTAATGGACGCTTAATAAATAGCCTGAAGTTGAAGCCGCCAGGTGGCGGTTTGATCAGGCTGCTGAGATGAAATGAGAAACGGTGGGGCACTCAGATGTGTTGTTTAGGCACAACGCTGCCTGCTGATGCGCCGGCAATTTCTGGTTTTAAACTCCGGTAAGTGCGGGGCCTGATATTTTTGATGATACCGATTCAGGTTATCCCATCAGAATCTGGATGGGTAATCTCGCTTTTTGGCCAGGCCGACATTGAAATATCAATGAGCTGTGAAAGCGTCTGTCGGCTTGCTCCGGCTGAAGGCAGATTGACAACTGACTGCAGAATGCCAAAGTAATACCAGGCCAGCAGTTCCAGATCGACATCCTCCGCGATTTCACCCGCTAATTGCCCTTTCGCCAAAATGTTTAAAAATACCTGTCGCTGTTGGCAAATGCCCACATTCGTAGTTATTTTTCCTTCGGGTGTAAGGTCTGCCTGCTCAGTGAGGCTGCGAGACAGCAGGCAACCTTTGCGGTGGCTTGTTCCAGCGCTGTCAGGAAGGAATTCACGCAGCAATGCTTCAACCCTCACTCTTGAAGACTCAGATTGAATCGAATTCATGCGTGTCAGGACGCGGTCCGTATACAGCCTGAGGCACTCATTGAATAGCCCGTCCTTATCCCCAAAACGCTGATAAAGGCTCGACCGGGACAGGCCAGTTGCTTCAGTAAGGTCGCTGATGGATGCGTTTGCATAACCATGCCCCCAGAAAACATCAATCGCTGCATTCAGCACGGCATTTTCATCGTATTGCGGTTTACCGCTCATAAATCCTCCGTTGACAATCTGGAATGATCGTACCAAGATTGTTGTACTGATCGTTCCATCATATAATAAGGGTTCACCATGCTTAATCAATCGAATACTCCCGCACCTGTATTGCGTATCGCTGTTGCAGGAGCGACAGGTCGGGTCGGTTCACACTTAATCAATAAGCTTTCATCAGATCCCGTGGAGATTATTTCACTCACGCGTCAAAAGGAACCTGAAAATATTTCCGACAGAGTATCATTTGCGGTTGTGGATTTTGATAAGCCTTCAACGTTAGAAATGGGGCTTGTGGGGGTCGATAAGCTTTTTATCTCCCATGGTACATCCCTTCAACAGGTGGCTAATGAGATGGCACTCATTGATGCAGCGGTAAAAACAGGCGTACGCCATATTGTTAAACTTTCCGTGATGGGACCCGCGACGCTCGCCAATCCTTTTGCGTGGCATGCAGCGATAGAGGCTCATCTGGCCCAACAACCTGTAGCCTCAACCGTATTGAGACCGACGACTTTCATGGATGTACTCAAGCGCGCTGGCAGACATGTCGCTGCTGGAACCTGGGCAGGCGCAGCAGGTAAGGGGCGTGTCAATCTGATTGACGTTCGGGATATAGCCGATGCGGCACGTGCGGCGCTACTTGAAAAAGTAGCGGATAACTCCCAGCGTGCTTATCACCTTACAGGCCCACGTACCTGGACAATGCATGAGGTTGCAGAGAAATTATCCGATCTTTTAGGTCGTACGGTCACCTATATGGACCGCTCACCCGAGGAACAGCGTGCTGCGTTACTGGCTGAAGGCCTGCCTTCATTCGTTGCAGAACTGCTGGTTGGACTGGATCAAATATTCAATCAGTCAGTACTGATAGAGCGAACCCTGACGGTCGAAGAACTAACCGGCTCAGCCCCGCGTGAGCTTTCTGACTGGCTTAAGGAAAACATTGAGTTCTTTAGGTAAAAGACCAGG